>NZ_JABXEP010000015.1:0-79042 GCF_013372605.1 Myxococcus sp. AM009 | reverse complement strand
CAGGTGCCGCCCCTGTCCGTGAAGAGCGGCGCCAACCTGGGCGGCAAGGTGGAGCTGGTGGGGGCCACGGTGGAGCCCGGCCGGCTGAAGGCCGGAGACCAGGCGAAGGTGGCGCTCTACTTCAAGGTGCTCCAGCCCATGGACGACGACTACCTCATCTTCGTCCACGTGGAGGACGCGGACGGCCGCGCCGAGCGCATCAACGTGGACCACAAGCCCGCGGGCGGCCTGCTGCCCACGTCGCAGTGGAAGCCCGGCGAGACGGTGAAGGACGAGTTCCCCGTCTATGTGCCGCCCGGCTCGACGGCCCGCGCGTTGAACATCTGGCTGGGGTTCTGGGAGCCGCGCACGGACTCCCGGCTGCGCATCCTCAACCCGAACGCCGTGCGCAACGACGGCAAGGACCGCGTCCTGCTGGGCCAGGTGCCCGTGGCGCGCTGAGTCGCGCCTGAGCGGGCAGGGGAAAACGCCGGAGCGGCCGTGTAAGCCGAGTTCTGTCCCCACCCCTTTCGGGATGGGCGGTGAACATTCATCTAGGGCCCTGGTTGCCCAGGGGCCTCATCAGCGAGCAACCCGAACGCATGGGACGGGCCATCCCTGTCCTCCGGACGGCGAGGACGCGCTCCTATTGGCTCTTGCTCCAGGTGGGGTTTACCGTGCCATCCGAGTCACCCCGGACGCGGTGCGCTCTTACCGCACCGTTTCACCCTTACCCGCCCCTTGCGGAACGGGCGGTCTGTTTTCTGTGGCACTTTCCTGCGAGTCGCCTCGACTGGCCGTTAGCCAGCACCCTGCCCTCTGGAGCTCGGACTTTCCTCCCGCCACCCATGACTGCGGTGGCCGGCGTTCACCCGGGCCGCTCCGGCACCTAGCGCTTACAACAGCCGGGCAGGGGCGGTCCACTCCGGGCGAGGGGCGCCGTCCATCGTCCGTCAGGAACGCCGCCCCGTCCCTCGCGAGCACGCGGCGGCCCGTTCGAGGAGCAGCGCGCGCTCCCGCGTGTTCGCGGTGAGGGCGGCGGCCTGCTCGAACTCCGCGCGGGCCTCGTCGAGCCGGCCCAGCTTGCCGAGCAGGTCTCCCCGGACGCTGGGCAGCAGGTGGTAGCCCTGGAGCGAGGGCTCCGAGGTCAGCGCGTCCACGAGGCGCAGGCCCGCCTCCGGGCCGAACGCCATGGAATGGGCGACCGCGCGATTGAGCTCCACGACAGGGGAGGGGACGACCTGGGCCAGCGTGTCGTAGAGCGCGGCGATGCGTGACCAGTCCGTGGCCTCGGCCGTGCGCGCCCGGGCGTGGCACGCGGCGAGGGCGGCCTGGAGCGCATACGGGCCTTCGGCGCCTCCCAGCGCCTCGGCGCGTTCGAGCGCCGCGAGGCCCCGGCGGATGAGGAGCTGGTCCCAGAGCCCTCGGTTCTGCTCCAGCAGGAGCACGGGCGCTCCCTTGGGCCCCACGCGGGCCCGCGCGCGTGACGACTGAAGCTCCATCAGCGCGACGAGGCCATGGACCTCCGGCTCCTTCGGCGCGAGCCCCGCCAGGATGCGGCCCAGGCGCAGGGCGTCCTCGCAGAGCGCGGGCCGCATCCAGTCGTCGCCGGCCGTCGCCGAGTAGCCTTCGTTGAAGACGAGGTAGATGACCTCCAGCACGGTCGACATGCGGGCGGCCAGCGCGTCGCCTTCGGGGACCTCGAAGGGGACGCGTGCCTCCGCGAGCGTGCGCTTGGCGCGGACGATGCGCTGGGCCACGGTGGGGACGGGGACGAGGAAGGCGCGGGCAATCTCCTCGGTCGTCAGGCCTCCGAGCAGCCGGAGCGTGAGCGCCACCCGCGTCTCCTTGGAGAGCACCGGGTGGCAGGAGATGAACATCAGCCGCAGCAGGTCATCGCCCACGACGTCGTCGAGCGCGGCGTCCAGGTCCGGCGCGGCCGTGCCTTGCAGTGACTCCAGTTCATGACCGAGCTCCTCGTGTTTGCGCTCGAGGAGCTTGCCTCTGCGGAGCTCGTCGATGGCGCGGCGCTTGGCGGTGGCCATGAGCCACGCGCCCGGGTTGTCCGGGACGCCCGACTCCGGCCACTTCTCGAGCGCGGCGACGAGCGCGTCCTGGGCGAGCTCCTCCGCGCGGCCGACGTCGCGCACCATCCGCGCGAGCCCCGCGATGAGGCGGGCTGACTCGATTCGCCAGACTGCTTGAATAGCCCGCTGTGTCTCGGTGGAAGCCGTCACGGGCGCAACTCAATCACCGTTCGCCTACGGCACAAGGGGCGTGCGCGCGCGGCGTTTCCTTTTGAGAGGGCGACGTGTACCGTCGGCGAGCCATGCGGCGGCTTGGAGACCCAGCGGGTAGCCGGTCCGTGATGCTGCGGTCCGCTGCCTCTCCGGGGTACCCCCGGGGACAACTCATCAGGAGCACACCGTCACGCGCGGCCGCCTCCGCGGCAAGCCGCGGTCCGGGCCACGCAAGACACGACAGGTGGGGCCACGCCGCCGCATGGCGTGAGTGTGGAAGATGAGCGAGCGGCGCGTCGTGGCTCAGGCGCTCGCGTCCGCGTTCCTCGCGGGGCCCTGGACGCTCAAGGGGCTCGTTGAAAGGGGCACGGAGGTCGTCGGAGGACGAGCACCGTGGGTGTCGTCCCTGGCGCGCAGCGCGATGAGCTTCTTCCCGCGTCCGCCGCATGCGCGGATGGAGTTGCTCGGGGACTTGTTGGCTTCGCGTCCCGCGTTCATGCGGGGCTTCACGGACCCGTCGGCGCGTGCGCGCATCGTGCGCTGGATTTCCTCCGAGCCGCGGATGGCGCGGCAGCCGTGGCCCGTGCCAGCGCTGCCGACCCAGGCCGACCTCGCGGCGTGGCTGGGCGTGACAGTGGCGCAGTTGGACTGGCTGGCGGATGTGCCGGGCATCGAGCACTCGTCCACGCCAGGACGGTGGCGGCGCTACCGGTACACCTGGATTCCGAAGCGCAGCGGTGGTGAGCGGCTGCTGGAGCGGCCGGGATTGGACCTGTCGCTGGTACAGCGCAAGGTGCTCCACGGCATCCTGGACCACATCCCGCCGCATGACGCCGCGCATGGGTTCGTCTCGGGTCGGAGCGTCCGCAGCTTCGCGGAGCCCCACGTACGGCAGGCCGTGGTGGTGCGGGTGGACCTGGAGGACTTCTTCTTCTCGGTGCGGCCCGCGCGCATCTGGGCGGTGTTCCGCACGGCGGGGTGTCCGGACGGCGTGGTGCGTGCGCTCGCGGGACTCTGCACGAACCGCACACCTGGCGAGGTGGTGTCGCAGGCGAGGCGGCCGGATTCACTCGCCGAGGCGAGCGCGCGCTGGCGTCTGGCGCGGAGGCTCGAATCGCGTCACCTGCCACAGGGGGCGCCCACGTCGCCCGCGCTGGCCAACCTCGCGGCGTACCGGCTCGATGTCCGACTGTCGGCGCTCGCTGCTGCGATGGGCGCGCGGTACACGCGCTACGCGGATGACCTGGCGTTCTCGGGTGGTGACGCCTTGGCCCGGCGCACGCACAAGTTGCTGCGGTACGTGAGCCAGATTCTCCGCGATGAGGGCTTCACGCCGCGCGCAGGGAAGACGCGGGTGATGCGCCGGAGCGCCCAGCAGCGGCTCGCGGGCGTGGTGGTGAATGCGCATCCTTCCGTCCGCCGCGCGGACTACGAGCGACTGAAGGCCATTCTCCACCTGTGCCGCACGCGAGGCCCCGCGAGTCAGAATTCCGAGGACCATCCCGACTTCCGCGCGCACCTGCTGGGCCGCGTCGCTTGGGTCGCACACCTGCACCCGGCCCGAGGCGCGAAGCTGCGCGCCGCCTTCGACCAGATTGCGTGGGACTGACGCCCACGCCTTTCGACTGATGTCGTCCCTGGAAGGTCTACAGCCGCTCATCAATCGCGCGGTTGCTCATCTCATCCGCCTCGGCGTTCTGCGCGCGGGGGACGTGGTGCAGCTTCACCTTGGTGAAACCCTTGAGCAGCTTCCGCGCCTCTTCGTACAGCGGCTTCAGCGTCGGGCTCTTCACCTGGTAGCGCCCGCCGAGCTGACGAATCAGCAGCTCGCTGTCCGCGTAGACGTCCAGCTCGCGCGCGCCCAGGGACTGCGCGTGCTTCAGGCCCAGCAGCAGGCCCATGTACTCCGCGCTGTTGTTCGTCTGATGTCCCAGGAACCGCCCCAGCCGGGCCACCACGTTGCCCGCGGGGTCCATCAGCACCGCGCCCGCGCCCGCAGGGCCCGGATTGCCCCGGGCCGCGCCGTCTGAGTAGACGCGCAGCCGCGGATGCGACTCAGCGGTGGGCGCCGCGTCCACCGGCGAGCTCATGGCCCCAGCCGGCTCCTGCGTGCCCTTCGTCGTCGCGGCGGAGGCCGGCGGCATCCCGCCGAGCCGCTGCGCGGCCTCCTCGATGAGCTGCCCGAGGTGCTCCCGGGTGAGGCCCCGGAACTCTCGCACCGTCCCTTGCAGCGGCTCCTCACGCGCGATGTGGCGGAGGATGTCGATGATGGACGGCGCGGGCATGTCCACGAAGCCGCGCCGCTACTTCGCCGCCGCCGGGGTTTCCTGCAGCGCTTCCACCGCGTAGATGATGCGGTTGCAAGAAGGACAGACGTCCATGCCCAGCCCGGTGCGAAGCTGGTTGTAGAGCTGCGGGGGCACGTTCATGTTGCAGCCCTGGCAGGTGCCGGCCACCACGCCGACCATGGCGGGCAGCTTCTTCTTGCGCACCACCTCGTAGCGGCGCAGCAGGGTGGCATCCACGGCCGAGGCCACTTCGGCCCGGCGGCCTTCCAGCCCCTTCACCAGCGACTCGGCCTCGCCCAGCTTGCCGCGCAGCTCCGTCATCCGGCCGGACAGGCCCTGCTGCTTCGTCGCGAAGTCCGCCTCCTTGCCCTTGATGGCCTCGCGGGCGCCGCCGAGCTGCTTCGTCAGCTCCGCCAGCTCCTCCGCCATCGTCAGATTGGCCTTCTTGGCGATGTCGATTTCACGGGCCAGGGCGGAGTACTCGCGGGTGGAGCGCTGCTCGCTGAGCCGCGTCTCCCACTTCTTCACCTTGTCCTTCTCGTCCGTGATGTTCTGTTCGAGCTGGGCCTTCTGCTTCTCCATGTCGGAGACGCGCGCCCGTTCCGCCTCGATGGCGCTGCGGGCCACACCCAATTCCCGCTCCAACTCGGCAATCTGACGGGGGTGAACGTCCGCGGCCTTCCGGAGCGAGGCGACCTCGAGGTCCACGTTCTGCAGCTCCGCCAGCGCTTTCAATTTCTCCCGCAAAGTTGCTGCCTCCCACAGGGCCGCACCGTGTACGGCAACGGCCGAGCTCTTGTACCAACAAGGATGATGAGGGTCCAACGTCCAAATAGGCCATGAGTCATCCCTCGTGGCCCTCGCTGCCATGCCGCATTTGAAACAGCTTCACGCACCCGTTAGACCGGAGCGCGTGCTTCGTCCATCCTTCGTCATCGTTCTCTGCGCGCTCGCTCCTGCCTGCAAGGAGCCCGCGTCCCCGCCGCCCACCACCACCGCGCCGGCCGCGCCCGCCGCCACGAACACGAAGTGGGGCGTCATCGAGGGGCGCGTCCGACTCACCGGCTCGCCCCCGGCGCCCGCCCGGCAGCCCACCACGGGCACCGTCGTCTCCGTGTGCGGCGAGGAGACGGAGGAGCGCACGCTCAGGGTAGGCAGTGAGGGCGCGTTGGCCCACACCGTGGTCTCCTTGAAGGAAGGCCACGCGCTGCCCGTACCCAAGCGCGCCGCGCCGGAGGCCGTGCTGGACCAGAAGCAGTGCATCTATGACCCGCCCGTGCTGGCCGCTCGTGCTGGCAGCACCCTGGTCATCCGCAACTCGGACCCGCTGGTCCACAACGTCCGCGCCGCCTCCGGAACGAACCGCGCCTTCTTCAACGTGGCCATGCCGCTGGAGGGCATGACGGTGAAGCGGCAGCTGCCCGCCGAGCCGGGCGAGGTCCCCATCCACTGTGACATCCACCCGTGGATGCGCGCGCGCGTGCGCACCTTCAACCACGGGTACTTCGCGACCAGCGGCGAGGACGGGCGCTTCCAACTGGAGGTCCCCGAGGGCACCCACACCGTGGTCCTCTGGCACGAGCGGCTCCCGGAACAAGCCCGCACCGTGACGGTTCGCGCTGGCGAGCGCGTCCAGGTGGACGCGGAGTGGCCGGTGGCCGACCTGCAGTAGCCCGCCGGTCCGTATCCATGAAGGATTCCGGCGCTCGCCGTCTAAAAGGTTGAGAAGCCGCGAATCGATTGGGGTTTCCGTTCCAGTAGAAGAATTGTTATGCGGACGGCAGAAGTCACGTCCGAGAAGAGGGGGCAGAGTCATGCAGCAGGCAAAGAAGCAAGCACTCCCGAGCAACGGCACGCGCGGCCTGGAAGCGCCCCGCAAGGCGGCGGTCCGGCCCATCGGCATGCAGGAGATGGGGCCAACCCTGTACGAGCAGCTCCGCCGCGCGCTGCTGGAGCTGACGCCCGTCTCGTCCAACTGAAGCCAGGTTGTCCGGGCGCGAGCGCCACGGCCTGAAAAGCGAAGGGGCTCCCGGCTTGCGCCGTGGAGCCCCTCGTTTCTCGCGGACCTAGACTTCGTCCTCTTCGGATTCGCTTCCCGCTGCTTCGTCATCATCGAAGGAGTCGAGTCCTTCCTCCTCGTCCTCCTCATTGCGACCGGCGGGCTCCTCCGGCTCAATGGGCTCGATGACCTTCGGGGCGGCTGCCAGACGGCTACGCCTTCCCTCGGGTTGGGGCTTGAGTGCCGGGCTTTCCCGTTGATCCGCACCACACTTCGGGCAGATCGGGTCCGGCTTCTTCATGTCGTAGAACTTCGTCTGACACTTGTAGCAGACGTGTTTTGTTCCGAGGTCCTTCGCCGGCATTCGCCACCTTGTGTAAAAGGCGAGAGAAGACAGGGGGGAGGGCGGCTCAATAGTTGGGCCGCAAGACAGAGTCAACCTGTGGTTTGCGCCGGAGAATTCTAGCGGTAGCATCGCGACCGCGTTTTCCCCCGGAAGCTGGACGCCCCTCTTGAACTTTACCTGCGACAATTGCCAGAAGCGGTATTCCATTGCGGACGAAAAGGTCCGCGGCAAGACGGTCAAGGTCCGCTGCAAGAACTGCCAGAACGTCATCACCGTCGAAGGGCCCGCCGAGGAGGAGAACACCCGCGTGGTGTCCCTCGCGGACGTGGAACGCATCCGCGCCCAGGAGCGCTCCCTGGCGGAGCCCGAGCCTGCCCCCGCCCCGGCGGCCGTCGTCAGCGCGCCCGTCACGGCGGCCCCGATGGCGAAGGCGCCCGCGGCCGCGCTGCAGACGCCCTGGGACGATGAGCCCACGCGCGCCGCGCCCATGAAGGCCACGGGTTCGCCCTGGTTCGTCATGGTGCGCAACAAGCAGGAGGGCCCGCTGGACGAGGGCGCCCTGCGTGAGCTGATGGCCACCGGCACCGTGAACGGCCGCAGCTTCTTCTGGCAACAGGGCATGGCGGACTGGAAGCGCGGTTCGGACATCCCCGAACTGGCAGGCCTCTTCGAGCCGCGGCACGCCGAGCCCGAGCAGCCCTGGCCGGACGAGGACGACGAAGCGCCGGACAACACCTACTTCGGCGACCCCCTGCCGCGCGCCCAGCCGCAGGCCCAGCCGCAGGCCCAGGTGACCCGCCGCGCGCAGCAGCCCCAGGCCGCCAACGCCGCGCCGCTGGACGACGCCCTGTTCTCCGACCTGGACCTGCCGGGCAACCGCGACGGCGGTGACGACGAGGAGCCCCAGGACGACGACGCGCAGTACCCCGACGACCCGCGGGCCGCGCTGGGCGGCGACGAGGACGACGGCAAGGCCGTTCAGGACACGCGTCACTTCGCCAAGAAGTCGGGCGTCACCCGCCGCAACCCCGCCTGGAAGTACGCCGTCTTCGCGTTGCTGCTGCTCATCGTCCCGCTGGGCTTGGCGTATGTCCTGTCGGAGACGCTGGGCGTGGTGCCGCTGCGCGTGCAGACGGTGGACGCCAGCGGCAACGCGGTGGAGCAGCCCGTCTTCTCGGCGGAAGGCGTGGGCGCGCTGCGCGACAAGCTGCTGGGCCGTGCGCCGCCGCCGCCCCCCGCGCCTCCCAAGCCGCCCGCCGAGGGCAAGCGCCCGGCCGCCGCGCCCGCCGGCACCGGCGCGGTCGCGGACGCGGAGGCCGCCGCGGCGCCGTCCAAGGGGGCCTTGGAGGCCGTCTACGTGGACCCGGACAAGCAGGACGTGGACCCGGCGGTGCGCAGCGGCGAGGAAGTGGCCGCCGCCGACACCGAGGATGTCGGCGGCCCGTCCGACGAAGAGGTGGAGCGCGTGCTGGCGAAGACGCAGCCCGCCTTCAGGGACTGCGTGGAGGCCGAGCTGCGGAAAAACCCGTCCTTCAAGGGCGGGAAGGTGACGCTGACGGCCACCGTGGGCAGCTCGGGCACGGTGACGGCGGCCACGCTCGACCGCAAGGACTTGAACCGCAACAGCCCCGTGGGCGCCTGCATACGAGACCGCGCGAAGGGGATGGTCTTCTCCGCCTTCGCTGGTGAGGCCGTGGACCTGGAGATTCCGCTGGTCCTCTCCAAGTCGATGTAGCCGTCTAGAGGTCGAAGCTCCCGGCCGGCGGCGGCTTCTTGCCGCGGGTCGCCTGCTCGCGGGCCCTGCGCACCTCCTCGCGCAGGGCCTCGGTGGCCTCCCGGTCCACCTCCAGGGTGTCGAGGTCGAGCACGTCTCCCTCGCGCAGGCCGGCGGGCAGCGCGCGCAGGGGGCGCGTCACCTCACGGCCCTCCACCACCAGCACGGCGACGTCGTCTTCGATGCGGTCCAGCGTGGCCCGGGTCGTCATGGGGCGTGGCTCCTCAGGGGTTGCAGTCCCGGGCAGGCCGCCGTCCGCGCGAGGCCTCTTCCCGGCTGGAGAAGGTCACCAGGTTTGATGACTTGATCTTCACGACGTTGCGGCAGCCGGGCTTGTGGAACACGTCGCTGCGGCTGCTGCCGACGTAGGTCCCCACCGTCACGGCGCCTGAGCCAGAGGCGCCGCTGCGCGAGCGCGGGCCCGCGCGGGAGGGCGGCGCCCCGTCGCCTGCCGGCTCGTCGAGGCTCAGGGTGTACATCTTCCCCGTGGGCTGCTTGCCCGAGGCGTCACGCGTGCCGGAGCGGCCCGTCGAGCGCCGGGAGTCCCCCGCGAGCGCGGCGTCCCGGGGCGTGGGCGTGCCCAGGCCCGGGTAGCTGTAACGGGTGTCCTCCGGGACGCCGGCGGACAGCCGCTGCGGCGTGACGACGAGCGTCTTCCCGTCGCTCACCACCTGCACCTCGCCGTGCAGGTCGGTGCGGAACACCTGCGCGCCGGTGGCCTCCAGCCGCTTGAGGGTGACTGGCGCGGGGGCGCCAAGCAGGCTGCCTTCGCCCGCGGAGATGACGGTGGCGCGGGCCCCCACGGCCGACAGGAAGGCGGCGGAGGTGGGCCCTTCGGTGCCGTGCGCGGCCACCTTGAGCAGCGTGGCCTGCATGGGGGCGTTGCGCGCCAGCAGGTGGTCCACCGTCCGGGCATGCGCGTCCGCCATGAAGAGCACCGCGGTGTCCCCATAGGTGAGCCGGAGGATGACGGAGTTGGCCTCCAGGGCGGCCTCGGGCACGTCGAGCAGCGGCTCGGTGGGCGCGCGGGGCCACAGCACCGTGAGGGACACCCCCGCGCCCAGGGGCAGCCGCTGGAGCGCGTTGGGCGTGGCGGGGGAGGGGGACGGGGAGATGAACTCCACGCCCTGGCTGGCCACGGCGCCGAGCAGGGTGTCATACGCCTTGGGCGTGGCGCCCAGCTGCGGCTCCAGCAGTTGCCGGGCGCCCACGCGCTTCAGCACCGGCTCCAGCGCGCCATGGTGGTCCGAGTGCGGGTGGGTGAGCACCACCAGGTCCAGCCGCTGCGTGAGCAACTCGGGCAGCCGGTTCACCAGGTGCTCCGCCGAGGAGGCGGGGCCCGCGTCCACCAGCGCGGTGTACCCGTCCGGCGACACGATGAGCGCTGCGTCCCCCTGGCCCACGTCGAAGAAGTAGACGTGGAGCTTCCCGTCCGGGGTGCCCCCGAAGTACCGCCGGGGGCGCTCCGCCGGGCGCGCCGCCACCGGCTGCGGCGGAGGTGGCGGCTCCTTGCAGGCCGCCAGTGCCAGCAAAACGGCGAGGAGGAGGCGCGGGCGGGAACTCATGGATGGCAATCCTCGGCGGGGCGGCGCTCGCGCACGGCTTCGGCGCGGCTCGAATAGGCGGTGCGGTTCGACTTGGAGCGCTTCAGGGTCCGGCAGCTCTCTTTGTGAAACACCTTGCTGCCCTTGAGGCTGAAGTATCGGGGCGTGTCCGTGCCGCGTTGCGTGGTGTCGGTGCCGGGGGCCTCCGCCGGGGTGGACGGGGCGCCGCGCCCACGGGGCGTGCTGGTCCGGCGCGTTCCCCGGGTGATGGGGCCCAGCGCCACCGGGCCGGCCTTCACGCCTCCGGGAACCAGCTCCGAGGCCCCGCCGCGTTTCTCCGCGCGCAGGGAGACGACGTTGCCGTCGCTGGTCGCCACCACCTCGCCGTCCTGGTCGGTGCGGAACACGGTGGCCTTCACCGCGCGCAGGCGCTCCAGCACCGCCGGGGTGGGGTGCCCGTAGTCGTTCTTCGCGCCCACGGAGATGACCGCGGCCTTGGGCTTCACCGCGGCCAGGAAGCCCGCGGTGGACGAGTGCCGACCGCCGTGGTGGGCCACCTTCAGCACGGTGGAGGTGAGGTCGATGGGCTTGCGCAGCAGCGTGGCCTCGGTGTCCGGCTCGGCGTCGCCGGTGAAGAGGAACGCCGTCTTGCCGTAGGTCAGCTTGGCGACGATGGAGTTGGAGTTCGGGTCCGAGCGGGTGCCCGTGAGGAAGGCGTCCTCCGGCACGCGCGGCCACAGCACGGTGAGCGCCGCGCCATCTCCCAGGCCAATGGTGACCAGCGAACGCGGGTCCTGCGGGTTGGGCACGGGCGTCATCACCTGGCCCACCTCGTCACCCACGACGTTGAGCAGGTCGCGGTACGCCTCGCTCGGGTGGTCGAAGCCCGGGTCCATGAAGCGGCGGGCCCCCACCGAGCGCAGCGCGGAGGACATGCCGCCCAAATGGTCCAGGTGGGGGTGCGTGAGGATGGCGAGGTCCAGCGGCGCCTTGACCAGCTCGCGCAGTCGCTGCTCCAGGCGGTGCCGCGCGTCGGGCGGGCCGCTGTCGATGAGCACCGTCTTGCCGGTGGGGGAGATGATGAGCGCGGCGTCCCCCTGGCCCACGTCGAAGAAATGGACCGTGAGGGGCTGGCCGGTCGATTGGGCCAGGGCCTGACCCGGAGTCGAGGCGAGGAGGAGGACGAGGAGTGCGAGCCACCGGACAAAGGACATCACGAGACCGACTCTACCGCTCCGCTCCCCCCTCTGGCACCCAGGGGCTCGGAGCAGGCGCGCTTCTCCCGCGAGCGCTTCCCGAGGGCCTGGAAGTGGGCTAAGGGGCCGGGCATGTCCGACTCCGAAGACCTCTTCCATTTCGTCGAGGACATTGCCAACCAGGCGCGCCGCCGGCTCGAGGCGTGGAAGGAGGAGCAGACGCCCGGGGCCAGCGCTCCAGCGTCGGGTCCGTCCACCGCCCGCGTGGACCTGGACAAGGTGCGCTCCCACGCGGACCTGGCGCCGTACATCGACCACACGCTGCTCAAGCCCGAGGCTCGCGCCGAGGACGTGGTGAAGGTGGCCGAGGAGGCCCGCCAGTACGGCTTCGCCACCGTCTGCGTGAACAGCACGCACGTGGCCACCGCGGCGCGGGTGCTGGCCGGCACGTCCACGCTGCCCATCGCCGTGGTGGGCTTTCCGCTGGGCGCCTCGCTGCCGTCCGCCAAGGCCTTCGAGGCCCGGGAGTCCATCCGCGCCGGGGCGCGGGAAATCGACATGGTGCTGAACGTGGGCGCGCTCAAGGCGCACGACTACGCGCTGGTGCACCAGGACATCGCCGCCGTGGTGGAGGCCAGCCGGCCCGTGCCGGTGAAGGTCATCCTGGAGACGTCCCTGCTGACGGACGAGGAGAAGGTCATCGCCTGCTCGCTCTCCAAGGCCGCGGGCGCCGCCTTCGTGAAGACGTCCACGGGCTTCGGTCCGGGCGGGGCCACCGAGGCGGACGTGGCGCTGATGCGCCGGGTGGTGGGGGACACGGTGGGCGTGAAGGCGTCGGGCGGCATCCGCTCCGCCGAGGACGCGCTGAAGATGCTGCGCGCGGGGGCCAACCGCCTGGGTGCGTCCGCGTCGGTGGCCATCGTCTCCGGGCAGACCTCCACCGCGAAGTACTGACCCGGGGCGGACACCGTGAACGCGAAACAGCGAGAGGAACTCATGGCGCTGCTGCTCGCGCTCCACTCGGAGCTGACGGAGAAGACGCCGTCGAGAATCGAGCCGAACCGCACCGATGACGCGCGCATCGGCGGCGACGAGGACGAGCAGCCGCTCAACGAGATGATGCAGGCCATCGCCTCCAACCGGAACCGGAACATGGATGGCGTGCTGGCCCGCGTGCTCAAGGCGCTGGGCAAGCTGCGCGAGGACCCGGACGGCTATGGCGAGTGCGAGGAGTGCGGCGAGGAGATTCCGCTCGGCCGGCTGCGCGCCATGCCCTACGCGGAGTTCTGCGTGACGTGCCAGGGCAACAAGGATGGTCCCAAGGGCCGCGCCACCCGCAGCAAGCTGACCGACTACACCTGAACAACCGGCGTGCGAGCCTGTGTGCGTCGCGCGCCCTCAACGGCTACACGAGGCTTCGAGGGCTCATGGACACCACCGGACTGAAGGAGCGGGCGGAGGCGTGGCGTCAGGCGGATCCGGACCCGTCCACCGCGGCGGAGCTGGCGGCGCTGCTGGCGAAGGCGGACTGGGCGGAGCTGGAGGACCGCTTCTCGCAGGACCTGGAGTTCGGCACCGCGGGCCTGCGCGGCGTGCTGGGCGCCGGTCCCAACCGGATGAACCGCGCCGTCATCCGCCGCACCACCGCGGGCCTGGCGCGCTACCTCAAGGAGCAGGTGCCGGACGTCGCCACCCGGGGCGTGGTGGTGGGCCGCGACGCGCGCAACCTGAGCGTGGAGCTGGCCGAGGACACCGCCGCGGTGCTGGCCGCCGAGGGCATCCCCGCCCACGTCTTCCCGGAGCCGGTGCCCACGCCGCTGGTGGCCTTCGCCGCGCTGCACCTCAACGCCGCCGCGGCCGTCATGGTGACGGCCAGCCACAACCCGCCCGAGTACAACGGCTACAAAGTCTATTGGGGCAACGGCGCGCAGATCATCCCGCCGCATGACACGGGCATCGCCTCCGCCATCGCCCGGGTGGAGCCCGCCAACCGCGTGCCGCTGCTGACCCCGGCTGATGCGCGCGCCAGGGGGCTGTGGCGGGATTTGCCCGCGGCCATCGGCGACGCCTACGTGCGCGCCATCCTGGGGCTGCGCGTGGTGGGCAAGGGCTCCGAGTCGCTGTCCATCGTCTACACCGCCATGCACGGCGTGGGCGGCGTCTGGGCCGTGCGCGCCTTGCGCGAGGCGGGCTTCCCGCGCGTCACCCCCGTGGCCGAGCAGCAGCAGCCGGATGGCCGCTTCCCCACCGTGCGCTTCCCCAACCCGGAGGAGCCGGGCGCCATGGACCTGGCCACCGCCACCGCCGAGCGCGTGAAGGCGGACGTGGTGCTGGCCAATGACCCGGACGCGGACCGGCTGGCCGTCATGGCGCGCGACGCGGACGGAGCGCTGCGGCTCTTGACGGGCAACGAGGTGGGCGTGCTGCTGGGCCACTACGTCCTCACCCAGGGGCCGAAGCAGGGCACGCCGCACGTCGTCACCACCATCGTCTCCTCGGCGCAGCTGGGGGACATCGCGCGCTCGCTGGGCGCCGCGTGTGACGAGGTGCTCACCGGCTTCAAGTGGATCGCCAACCGCGCGCTGGAGCGCGAGCAGGCCGAGGGCACCCGCTTCGTCTTCGGTTACGAGGAGGCGCTGGGCTACACCGTGGGGACGGTGACGCGCGACAAGGATGGCGTGGGCTCGGCGCTCGTCATGGCGGACCTGGCGGCGTGGTGTCAGGCGCGCGGCACCACGGTGCTGGGCTACCTGGAGGAGATTCAGCGCGCGCATGGCCTGTACGTGGGCGCGCAGCGCAACTTCACGTTCCCCGGCGCGGCGGGCGCGCAAATCATTCGCGGCATCATGGACGCGTTCCGTGCCTCGCCGCCGAAGGACATCGGCGGTGACGCCGTCCGCGCCGTGAGCGACTACAAGAAGGGTGAGCGGGGCCTGCCGCCGTCCAACGTGGTCGCGCTCGAGCTGGAGAGCGGCGGCCGCGTCACGCTGCGTCCCTCCGGCACCGAGCCGAAAATCAAATACTACTTCGAGCTGAAGGAGACGCTCGCCGACGGCGAGCCCCTGGCTCAGGCCCGCGCGCGCGCCGAGTCCCGGCTGGCCCGCTTCATCGCCGCTTTCCTCGGCCTCGCGCGTGAGCGCGGGCAGCCAGCGTGAGTCTTGTGACGCTGCACCACATCCACCGCTCGCCCCCGCGGGCGGCCTTCGCAGAAAGGTACCGTGTGAAGCGACTGCTCCCCGGAGTCCTCCTCGCTTGCTTCCTGGCCCTCCCCGCCACCGCGCTGGCGCAGCGCGGGGGGCAGGGTTGGTCCGTCCTCGCCGGTGAAACGCTGGGGCGGGGCAACACCGCGTTCCATGGCCAGCTTGGCTGGCCCGGCATCTCCCTGGGCCTGCTGCACGGTGGCTCGGAGCGCTTCGACATCGGCGGCAAGTTCAGCTTCAACTGGGGCCGCGAGGGCTGGGTCCGCTACACGGACCCGGGCATCAAGCTCCAGGCGTGGATGCGGCTGCAGCTCGTCCAGGAGCGCAACTTCTCCCTGGCGCTCACCTTCCAGCCGGGCCCCTTCTTCTACTTCAACCGCCGCGACACCGACGTGGGCCTGGCGCTGCCCGTGGGGCTGGTGGTGGGCATCCCCGCCGGCAGCGCCGTCATGGTGAACCTGGGCCTGGACATCCCCTTCCACGTCTACTTCGGCGAGGGAATCGGCCCGGTGTTCCCCGTCCTCGTGGGCGGCGGCCTGGAGTACTTCGTCAACCGCCAGTTGGGGGTCACCTTCAACGTCCGGCTGGGGCCCGCCGTCATCCCGGACATCGACGACACCGAGTTCACGTTGGAGGCGCTCTTCGGCGTCGCCTACCGCTTCTAGCTACCAGGACGACGTCTGCTCGGGCAGCTCCACCGTGAAGGTGCTGCCCAGGTTGACGCGGCTCTTCACCGCCACCGCGCCGCCCATGGCTTCCACCAGGGTGCGCGCGACCGTGAGGCCCAGCCCGGCGCCCTTCTCGGGGGCCTTCGTCGTGTAGTAGGGCTCGAAGACGGCCTGCAGCTCGTCCTCGAAGATGCCGATGCCCGTGTCCTTCACGTACAGGCGCGGGCCGAAGTCCCCGAAGATGTCCGGCAGCTCCACGCCCACGTGGATGCGACGCGGGCGGTCCGTCACGTCCTCCACCGCGTCCACCGCGTTGGCCAGCAGCTCCACCACCACCTGCTCCAACTGGCGGCGGTTGAAGACGACGGCGATGGCCTCGTCCGGCAGCTGCACCTTCACCTCGGCGGCGCCCAGGCGGCCGGCGTCGCGCATGCGCTCCACCACCGCGGGGATGAGGTCGCGCAGGTCGAAGCGCTGGATGTCCTTGGGGCTGGTGGGGCCCAGCGACAGCAGGTGCTGGCCGTGCAGGCGCATCTGCTCGCCCGCCACGCCCAGCTTCTTGAGCTCGTCGGCGTCCGGCGGCAGGCCCTGCGAGGCGCGCATGCGCACGTGCTCCAGCGCCCGCTGGAGGCCTTCGCCCACGCGGCCCAGGTTCTGCGCCACGTCCGCGGCCAGCGTGCCCACGCGGGCCAGCCGCTCCATCTCCACCCAGCGGACGCGTGGGTCCTGCAGCGCTTCGGCGCGCTGGCCACCGCGCTCGCGGTGCGCCTTGAGCTCCAGCAGCGTGTGGATGCGGACCTTCAGCTCCAGCGGGTCCAGGGGCTCGGTGATGAGCAGGTCATCCACGCCCGCCTCGAGCACCTCGCGGCGCGTCTCCCGGTCGGCGCTGGGCGTCAGCATGAGCACGGGGAGGGCGGGGCTTCCCAGCGCGTCCTGGAGGCGCCGGTACGTCGCGAGGCCGTCCGTGCCGGGGCGCTCCACGTCGAGCAGCACCAGGTCCGCGGACTGATGGGCCGCCGCCGCCAGGCCGCTGGCCGTCAGCACGTCATAGCCCGCCGGCGCGAGGATGGAACACAGCCGCTCCATGCCGCCCGACTCCACGTTCACGGCCAGCACCCGGGGCCGATACGTCGCGGTCTCCGTCGTCTCCAGCATCACGCCACCCCTACATGGTGACCAGGTGAGCCTTCACCCGGGTGTTCCAGGCCGTCCTACGGACCTCTCTCGCCCTGGATGGAGCTCCCCCCTGGGCGCCTGCGTCCAGTCCGGTACGTGATCCGATACCGCGCTGTGTCTATGCGAGGCTCATGCCGCGCTTCGTCCCGGCGCGTCGGAATCGCCCATTGCACCTCCAACGAGGGCAGCCCTGTAACGTCGGGGGGTTGAATCGTTTCGACACTGGAGAAAGTTGCCCCAACTGGAATCCGGTCAACGAAAGAAGGGGTCTTTCATGACCTGAATTCGATTTTCACCCGGGTATTGAATGACCTCTTGCGCGCAAAACGTCAGCGCGACTCTTGTTCGTAGGGCGTCCCGAGCGCGGCGGGGGCGCTGCTGCGCTGGCCCTGGAGGGTCAGCACCCCCAGCGTGAGCAGATAGGGCAGGGCCAGGAGGACGCCCTGGGGGATCAGCTCGACCAGGCCGGGGGCGCTCGACACCAGGCCGATGCGCAGCGCGTTACCGAAGGCGAAGAAGGTGGCGGCGAGGAAGGCGCCCACGGGCGTCCACCGGCCGAACACCATGGCGGCCAGGGCCATGAAGCCCAGGCCCGCGGGGGTGTGCTGCTCGAAGCGGTCCAGCACGGCGGTGGACAGCACCGCGCCGCCCAGGCCCGCCAGGAGCCCGCTGCCCAGCACCGCGCCCCAGCGCAGCCCCGGCACCGACAGGCCCAGGGTGGCCACGGCCTGGGGCTTGTCGCCTACCGCGCGCAGCCGCAGGCCCAGGGGCGTGCGAGTCAACAGGCCCTGGAAGGCGAAGGGCAGGAGCAGCGCCAGGTACGTGGGCGCCGAGTGCCCGGACAGCGCGCCCAGCACCGGCACGGCGCCCAGCCCGGGGATGTCCCAGCGGGTGAGCTGCTGGATGGGCGGGGTGCCGTTGGGGCCGTAGAGCGACTCCAGCAGGAAGGTGCCGCCCGCCAGGGCCACCAGGTTGAGGGCGATGCCGGACACCACCTGGTCGGAGCGCCAGCGGATGCTCAGGAAGCCATGCACGCCGGCCAGGGCCGCGCCCGCGAGCATGCCCATGACGACGGCCAGGGGCGTGGGCATCGTCAGCGCCGCCACCGCCGCGCAGAAGGCGCCCACGCGCATCATCCCCTCCATGCCCACGGCGACCACGCCCGCGCGCTCGGAGAGCACCGCGCCCAGGGCGGCGAAGATGAGCGCCGGCGCCGCGTCCAGGGTGGAGAACAGCAGCGAGTGGAGGACCTCAAGCACGGGGCACCTCCGCCGACGCCGCGGGCGCCACGCTCCGCCGGCGCAGCACCGCCAGCCACACCATGCGCCCGGCGACGAAGAGCAGCGCCAGGCCCTGGATGAGTTCGGGGAAGCTCTTGTGAACGCCGAGCAGCTGCATGCGCGTTCCGCCCGCGCGCAGCACGCCGAAGAAGAGCGCGGACACGGTGGCGCCCAGCGGGTGGTTGTTGCCGATGAGCGCGATGGCGATGCCGTCGAAGCCGTAGGGCGCGCCCAGCGTTCCGGGGTAGCGCCCCTCCGTGCCCAGCACCAGCACCGCGCCCGCGAGCCCCGCCATGGCCCCCGCGAGCGCCATGGCCAGGCCCATGCGCCGGGCCACGGGGATGCCCGCGGCGCGCGCGGCCTCGGCGCCCAGGCCCACCGCGCGCGTCTCGAAGCCGGAGCGCGTGCGCGTCAGCCACACCCACACCGCCAGCGCCGCGACGAGCGCCAGCGGGAAGCCCAAATTGAGCCGCGAGCCTTCGCCCAGCAGCCGGGGCAGCACGGCGGTGGCCTGGATTTCGGCGGTGCCGGTGATGGACTGGCCGCCTTCGGCCGCGGCGCGCAGCGGGCCCACCACCAGCCAGTTGTCCACCAGGCTCAGCGCCACCCAGTTGAGCATGATGGTGGAGATGACCTCGTGCACGCCCCGGTAGACGCGCAGCAGCCCGGCGATGCCCGCCCACGCCGCGCCCGCGAGCGCCGCGCCCAGCAAGGCCGCCGGGACGTGGAGCACGCCGGGCAGCGACACCTGCGCGCCCACCACGGCCGCGGCCAGCGCGCCCAGCAGCATCTGCCCCTGCGCGCCGATGTTGAACAGGCCGACCTTGAACGCCACCGCCACGGACAGGCCGGTGAGGGTGAGAATCGCGGCCTTCATCGCGGACTCGCCCAGCGGGCGGGTGATGACGGTGGCCGCCGCGCCGTCCAGGTACGCGGGCCAGTTGCCGATGCCACCCCACAGCATCTGCAGATAGGCGTCCGTCGCGGTGCCCGGCTCCAGGGTGAGCGCGATGAGCACCCAGCACACGCCCAGCGCCAGCAGCACGGAGAGCACCGACGGCAGCAGCTGTCTCACGCGCTCAGGCATGGCTCGGCTCCGGGGTCCCCAGCATGCGCCGTCCCAGCTCGCGCTCGTCGAACGCGTGACGCGGGAAGTGGCCCGTCACGCGGCCCTCGAAGAAGACATAGACGCGGTCCGACAGGGCCAACACCTCTTCCAAATCGAGTGACACCAGCAGCACGCCCGTGCCCTGGTCGCGCGCCTCGCGCAGCTTCGCGTGGACCTGCGCCACCGCGCCCACGTCCAGCCCGCGCGTGGGCTGCACCACCACCAGCAGCCGGGGCCGCGCGTCCAGCTCGCGCGCCACCACCACCTTCTGCTGATTGCCGCCGGACAGGGCGCGCAGGGCGACCTCCGGGTCTGGCGGCCGTACGTCATAGGCCACGGTCAGTGCGCGCGTGCGCTCGCGGCGGCCCTTGAAGTCAATCCACGGGCCCTTGGCGAAGGGCGGCCGCGTGTGCCGGCCCAGGGCCACGTTCTCCTCCACGCTGAGCGCCTTCACCACCGCCCGGTGGAGCCGGTCCTCGGGGATGTGCCCCACGCCGCGCGTCCGCGCCTGGGCCGGAGTGAGGCCGCTCAAGGGGCCTCCCAGCAGCGTGCCGCTCCCGGATGTCAGCGCGCGCAGGCCGGTGAGGACCTCCGCCAGCTCCCGCTGCCCGTTTCCGTCCACGCCCGCGATGCCGACGATTTCACCCGCGCGCACCTCCAGGTCCACGCCGCGCAGGGCAGGGCGCCCCGTGTCGCCGGTGGCCTGGAGCCCACGCACGTCCAGCAGCGGCTCGCCGGGCGCCTGGGACACGGCCGTGGCGGGCGCGGCGGCCGGTGCGCGCTGGCCTTCGCCCACCATGAGCGCGGCGAGCTGTTCGGCCGTGGTGTCGGCGGCGCGGACCTCCGCCACGCAGCGGCCCCGGCGCATGACGGCGATGCGGTCCGCCACGCCGAGCACCTCTTTCAGCTTGTGGCTGATGAGCACCACGGTGTGGCCCTGGGCGACGAGTCCGCGCATGACCCGGGCCAGCTCATCAGCCTCCTGCGGCGTGAGGACGGCGGTGGGCTCGTCCAGGATGAGCACCTGGGCGCCGCGGTGCAGCGCCTTGACGATTTCGACCTTCTGCTGCGAGCCCACGCTGAGCGTGTCCACGCGGGCCCGGGGCTCCAACTGGAAGCCGAAGCGGGCGCAGGTGGCGGACACCTCCTGCACCGCGCGCTCCAGGTCCAGCAGTCCGTTGCGGGTGGGCTCGCGGCCCAGCACCACGTTCTCCGCCACCGACAGCGTGGGCACGAGCATGAAGTGCTGGTGCACCATGCCAATGCCCCGCGCAATCGCGTCCCGGGGGCTCTTGAAGCGCACGGGCTGGCCGTCCAGCGACAGCACGCCCGCGTCCGGCTGGTAGAGCCCGTAGAGGACGTTCATCAGGCTGGACTTGCCCGCGCCATTCTCACCCACCACGGCGAGCAGCTCGCCACGGTGTACGTCCAGCGACGCGTCCGCCAGCGAGACGCAGGTGCCGAAGGCCTTGTGGATGTTCCGGAGGGAAATCAGGGCGCGGCAGCCTGGAAGGAGGCGAGGTCCGCCGGGACGGCCGGGATTTGGAGCGACCCGGAGACGATGCGCTGGCGCAGGGCCTCCACCTTCTGGAGCGCCTCCGCCTTGCCGGGGAAGTCCACCCGCACCTGGGCCATGCCCACGCCGTTCTCCTTGAGGCCGAGCACCTGCTCGCCCGCGGAGAACGTGCCGTCCACCAGGTCCTTCGCGGCCTGGTACACGGCCAGGTCGGTGTGCTTCATCATCGACGTGAGGATGGCGTCCGGCGCCACGTGCGCCTGGTCGGAGTCCACGCCAATGGCGTACACGCTCTTGCCCGCGGCGCGCGCTTCCTTCACCGCCTGGATGACGCCGATGCCGTCCGCGCCCGCGGCGTGGAAGAGGACGTCCGCCCCCTTGGAGATGAGGTCCTGCGCCACCTGCTTGCCGGCGGCCATGTTGTTGAAGCTGCCCGTGTAGACGGACATGAGCGCCTGGGACGCCTGGGCGTTGGTCGTCTTCACGCCCGCGCGGTAGCCCACCTCGAAGCGCTGGATGAGGGGCACCTCGATGCCACCCACGAAGCCCACCTTGTTCGTCTTCGTCACCAGCCCGGCCAGCGCGCCCACGAGGAAGCTGCCCTCCTGCTCCTTGAAGAGGACGGTGCGCACGTTGGGCAGCTTCATGGCCTTGCCCTGCGCGTCCAGCACCTGGCTGTCGATGAGCAGGAACTGGGACTTCGGGTTCTCCTGGGCGGAGGTGCGCACCGCGTTGGCCAGCATGTAGCCGTTGCCCACGGTGAGCCGGGCGCCCTGGTCCACCAGGAGCTGGAGGTTGGGGACGTAGTCCTCCTGGGCCTTGCTCTGCAGGACGATGGGCTGGATGGCCAGCGACTGGAAGCGGGCGGCGTCCGCGGCCAGGTGGGGCGGCAGGGACTGGCGCACCTCGGCGGGCGTGGCGTCCACGTACTTTCCGCCCTCGTAGCGCTTGCCCGCGGCCCACAGCTCCAGGCCCCGAAGCGCCGCGTCATTGAAGGAGTGGTCTCCTCGGCCGCCCACGTCGATGACGAGCCCCACGGGGAGGGCCTTCTTTTCCGTCTTCCCGGCGGCGGGGGCCTGGGCCCCGGAGGGGGGCGCTTCTTCCTTCTGCTTGGAGCACGCGCACAGGAGGGCGGTGAGGGCGAGGACGTGGAGGCGGAGCATCATGAGGCGCTTATCTACCAGATGCCCGCCCTTTCCCGGAGTGCATGAAGGGGTGGGTTCCTGCTATGGGCTCGCCTCGTGCAACCCTACGAGCTCATCAAGGCCAAGCGGGATGGCGGCCGGCTGGATCCGGCGGACATCCGTGCGTTCATCGAGGCGTATACGGCGGGGACGGTGGCGGACTACCAGATGGCGGCCATGTGCATGGCCATCTTCTTCCGGGGCATGGACTCCCGGGAGCTGGGCGCCTGGGCCCGCGCCATGCTGGAGTCCGGCGAGGTCCTGGACCTGTCCGACACGCCGGGTGTGAAGGTGGACAAGCATTCCACGGGCGGGGTGGGCGACAAGGTCTCCCTCAGCCTGGCGCCGCTGGCCGCCGCGTGCGGCGTCCCGGTGCCCATGATTTCGGGCCGCGGCCTGGGGCACACGGGGGGGACGCTGGACAAGCTGGAGTCCATCCCTGGCTTCAACGTCAACCTGCCGACGTCCGAGTACCGGCGGCTGGTGCGCGAGGTGAACTGCTGCCTGATTGGCCAGACGGCGCAGGTGGCCCCCGCGGACAAGAAGCTCTACGCGCTGCGGGACGTGACGGCGACGGTGGACTGCATCCCGCTGATTGCGTCCTCCATCATGAGCAAGAAGCTGGCGGAGGGCATCGACGCGCTGGTGCTGGACGTGAAGGTGGGCAGCGGCGCCTTCATGAAGCGCGACGAGGACGCGCGCACGCTGGCCAAGACGATGATTGGCCTGGGCGCGGAGATGGGGAAGAAGGTCGTGGCCCTGCTCACCGACATGGACCAGCCGCTGGGCCGCAAGGTGGGCAACGCGCTGGAGGTCATCGAGGCGGTGGACATGCTCCGCGGCAACGCGCCGGAGGACTACACCGAGATTACGTATGCCCTCACGGCGGAGATGCTGGTGCTGGGCAAGAAGGCCGCTTCCGTGGAGGAGGCGCGCGAGCAGCTGCGCAAGGTGGTGGAGGATGGCAGCGCGGTGCGCAAGCTGAAGGAGATTGTCCAGGTGCAGGGGGGAGACCCGCGCGCCATCGACGACTACTCGCTGCTGCCGCAGGCGAAGTCCACCGCGGACGTGGTGGCGCCCCGGGACGGGTTCGTCACCGGCATCGACACGGAGGGCGTGGGCCTGGCGGCGGTGGCGCTGGGCGCGGGCCGGCAGCGGACGGACAGCAAGATTGACCCGGCCGTGGGCTTTACGCTGCTGAAGAAGACGGGCGAGTCCGTGAAGCAGGGCGAGCCCGTGGTGCGCGTGCACTACAACGACGCGGCCCCGCTGGAGAACGTGAAGGCGCGCCTCCTGGCCGCGTACCACTTCGGCGACGCGGCCCCCGCGGCCCGGCCGCTCATCCGCGAGCGGGTGGAGTAGGGCGCGGCGCTGAGTGGTGACCCGGGAGCCCCCGTCGATGCCCTGCCAGGGCGCGGCGCGGGGCTCCTTTCACGTGGCGCCTCAGGGAGTGGCGCCGGTCAGGTCGCCTCCGCCTCCGCCCTGCGGGCCACGAGCAGCGACTCGATGTCCCGGATGACGCGGATGCACAGCACCGCCGCCGCGATGGAGAGGCTCTCCGCGAGAATCCCGGCGAGGAGCGACACGGACAGCGAAGAGGCGCTCGCGGTATCCGCCCGGGCGAAGGTGTTGCCGACGTTGCTGATGATGTTGCTGAGGATCCACGTCGCCCACCAGGCCGTGAGCATGGACCGCCGCTCAGGAGGGCCGCCCAATGCTTGCCAGAGGCCCCGCACCACCTCGAGCGGCTTGACGAGGTTGGCGAACGGAATGAACCAGCAGAACGTGGCCCAGCCGGTTGATTCGTCGCTCAAGCCCAGGGCATTGGCGGTCTTCACGCTCAGGCGCAGCCAGCGCAGGTAGAGGACCATGGTGGCGAGCATCGTCAGCAGGGAGGGGAGCGCGAGCAGCGCGTTCAGTTGGTCGAAGGACTCGGCGTCTTCGAGGCTGGGGCTCCCATTTTCGAAGCTCAGGTAGAGCCAGAGGTTGAGGATGGCGACCGGGACGGCGAGGACCGCGCTCGCCGCCAGGGCCACGCTCGCCCACCGCGTCCGGGCCCGGGTGAAGGGCAGCGCCTGGACCTGCCGAGCGGAGCAGGGTGCGCAGACACCCGCCTGGGCTGTCCGGCACTTCGCGCAGAGAAAGCGCCCGCACCGCTCACACGTCCCCGTGGACGGTTCGCCATCATGTTCAGGGCAGACGGGGGCTGTTTCGGGAACGGCGGATTCGGTCATCATGGTGTCGTCAGGGCAAGGGCAGGCCGCCGCGCACGCATCGCGCGTTGGAACGAATAGGGAGCGGGCGGGAGGAGGACCTTCGGCGGCGCACTCTAGCGGGAGGGCCCGTCGTCGCACAGAGGTGCCCCGGACCCGGCCCGCCACCGGGAGACGGTCGGCACCTTCTGGCTTCACCCCGCACAGGGAAGGCGCCATCCTTCAGCCCTGAGCCATTCGGGGCAGGGGAACATGAACCAGGGCGCGGCGCTGTACATCCATCCGGGCGTGAAGGTCCGGCCGTGCGAGTGGGGCTACGGCGTCTTCACCGACGCCTTCATCAAGGCGGGCGACCTCATCGAGGAATGCCACTACCTCAAGCTGCAGCGCACCCTCTCCCAGAACCCCCAGCTCCAGGACTACGTCTTCCTGCTCAAATGGGCCGCGCACGAAGTACCCCGGCAGGGCGAGTGGGTGGCGCTCGTGCTGGGGTATGGGATGATCTACAACCACGCCCGCGAGCCCAACACGTCCTATCACCGCGAGGCGACCCGGGACGTCTTCTGCTACCACGCGCTGCGGGACATCCACCCCGGCGAGCAGCTCTGCATCAGCTACGGCGAGGACTGGTGGGCGTCCCGGGATCAGGGCGTCCCGGCCTGAGCGCCTCGCCCAGCCCCCCCGCGCCGGGCCCCCGGTGGGGCGCGGGCAATCCGCCAAATGGCCCGGCCTGGAACGGTGGGGCCCCAAATTCCCGGCCTCGCGCGCGGGTGTTCCCTCGTATGATGCCCAGATGACGAGGCGTCGTGACAAGGCGGGGAGGGCGGTCGGAGGGGTGGACGTCGTCTCGGACGAGACGGCGGCACGCGTCTACGGTATGGGCTCGCGGGCCAGGACCCACGGGGACGTGGGTTTCAAATGCGTGGCGGTGGCGCGAGCATGAGCGGCAGGGAGGTAGCGGCGATGGCCGAGAGGAACGACTCGATGAGCGACAAGGCCGAGGACCGACGGGACTCACCCCGGGTCCCCATGCGCCTGAAGGTGCGCCGGGAGGACAGCTCGGGGGACTTCGAGCAGCATGAGGGAGACCTGTCCCTGGGCGGCTGCGCCTGGCAGGGCTCCGGGTGGGCGCAGGGGACGCGGGTGGAAGTCCGCTTCCACCTGCCCATGCTCCCCGATGAGGTGGTGGCGAAGGGTGAGGTGCTCCACGTCACGCAGGGCGCCAACGGCCCGGCGGCGCGGGTCCGCTTCGTGGACCTGCCGGTGGAGTCCGAACTGGCCATCGCGCGCCACCTGGATGACGTGCAGCGCGGTACGGCCCGCTCGTAACGGCCCGCAATCCGGCTTCGTGTAGGAGGGCGTCATGGCGGACGAGGTTCCCTGGGAGCGCCTGTTCGAGGAAGCCGCGCGCGTGCGTGCGCGCGCCCACGTGCCCTATTCACGGTTCCCCGTGGGGGCCGCCGTCCTCTATGCGGACGGCGCCGTGGTGGCCGGCTGCAACGTGGAGAACGCCACCTACGGGCTCACCGTCTGCGCGGAGCGCAATGCCTTCGCCGCGGGAGTGGCCCAGGGGCACACCCAGCCGGTGGCCGTGGCCATCGTCGTGGACACCCCCGAGCCCTGTCCTCCGTGTGGCATGTGCCGCCAGGTCATGGCCGAGTTTGGCGGGCAGGAGTTGCCCGTGCGCAGCCGGACGCCGAAGGGCGGCGAGGCGCGCTACACCCTGGGAGGGCTGCTGCCGCATGCCTTCACCAAAGACTTCCTCTAAAGAGAGAGCCTGAGCACGCCGTGGATTTGCTCCTGACTGGTGGCACGGTTGTAACGATGAACCGCGAGCGCGAGGTGCTCGTGGATGCGGACGTCCTCGTCCAGGATGGGCGCATCGCCAAGGTGGGCCGGGGCCTCAAGCCCCGGGGCACCCGGCGGGTGGTGGACGTGACGGGCAAGGTGGTGCTGCCGGGCCTCATCCACGGCCACCTCCACGCCTGTCAGACGCTCTTCCGCGGACGCGCGGATGGACTGGAGTTGCTGGACTGGCTCCGCGAGCGCATCTGGCCCTTCGAGGCCGCGCACGACGCCGCGTCCATGCGGGCCTCCGCGGACCTGACCTTCGCGGAGCTCATCCGCTCGGGCGCCACGGCGGCGCTCGACATGGGCAGCGTGTACAACTACGACGCCGTCTTCGAGTCGGCGCGGGACTCCGGCTTCCGGCTGGTGGGCGGCAAGGCGATGATGGACGCGGGCGCGGGCGTGCCCGCGGGCCTGCGCGAGAGCACCGAGGCGTCGCTGCGGGAGAGCCTGGCGCTGAAGGAGCGCTGGCACGGCACGCACGACGGCCGGCTGCGCTACGCCTTCGCCCCGCGCTTCGTGCTGTCCTGCACCCCGGCGCTGCTGCGCGAGGTGGCGCGGCTGGCCCGGGAGCACGGCCTGCGCATCCACACCCACGCCAGTGAGAACGCGAAGGAGACGGACGCGGTCCGCCAGTACACCGGCGGCGAGGACAACGTGGCCTTCTTCCACACGGTGGGGATGTCCGGCCCGCACGTGACGATGGCCCACTGCGTGTGGCTGTCCCAGGAGGAGCAGGACCTCCTGCGCGACACCCGCACGGTGGTGTGCCATTGCCCCGGCTCCAACCTCAAGCTGGCGTCGGGCATCGCCAAGGTGCCGGAGCTGCTGGAGGCCGGCGTGGCGGTGGCGCTGGGCGCTGACGGGGCGCCCTGCAACAACACGCTCGACATCTTCTACGAGATGAAGCTCGCCGCGGTCATGCACAACCCGCGCGTGGGGCCGTGCGCGATGACGCCCATGCGCGTGCTGGAGATGGCCACGCTGCACGGCGCCCGGGCGCTGGGCCTGGAGGACGAGGTGGGCTCGCTGGAGCCCGGCAAGCGCGCCGACATCACCGTGGTGGACGTCAGCGGCCTGCACGCGGGCCCCACGCCCGAGGACGTGCTGGTGCCGCTGGTGCACTCCGCGCGGGGCAGCGACGTGGCGCACGTCTTCATCGACGGCCAGCCGGTGCTGCGCGACGGCGTGCTCACCACGCTGGACGCCTCCTCCGTCCTGGCGAACGCGAACGCGCAGGTGGCGCGCATCCTCAAGCGCCGCCAGAAGAAGGCGCGCAGCGGCTGAGGCTCAGGCCGGCAGCCGCAGCACGAAGGACGTGGACCAGCCGGGCGCGTCCTCCACCGCCAACCGCCCGCCGTGGGCCTCCGCGGCGAGCCGGCAGAAGTAGAGCCCCAGGCCGTAGCCCCGGCGGCTGTCCCGCTCCGGGTCGGCCTGCCCGTACTTGTCGAAGATGCGCCCGCGCGCCTCTTCGGAGATGGGCGGGCCGTCGTTGCGCACCGCGAGCCAGCGGCCGTCCTCATCCGCGCCGGCCTCCAGGCGCACCCGCCCGCCCGACGGGGCGTAGCGCAGGGCGTTGGTGGTGAGGTTCTCCAGGACGCGGACCAGCAGGCCGGCGTCGCCCACCAGCTCCAGCCGCGCGGGGACCTCCGCGTCCAGGGTGAGCTTGCGCGCGCGCGCCATGCCCTCCAGGGAGCGGCGCACGTCCTCCACGATGCGCGTGGCCGGGAAGGTGGCCCGCTGCGGCTCCAGCCGGCCTTCCTCCAGCCGGGGCACGTCCAGGAGGTCGGAGATCATCCGGTCCAGCCGCGCGGTGACGGCCAGTCCCGTGCGGACGGACTCGCCGAGGCCGCCGTGCCGGGGCACCTCCTGCTCCATCCACGACAAGGACAGCGTCAGCGCCGACAGGGGCGAGCGCAGGTCATGGACCAGGAACTCGGTCAGCTGCTCCTTGTCCCGTTGCAGCCGCTGCAGCTCGGCGTTCTGGGCCTGGGCATCCGCCAGCATGCGCTCAATCGTGCGGCGCGCCTCCTCCACTTCCTGGAAGCGGCGGGCCTCCAGCGCCCGGTCCACTTCCAGGCGGGAGAGCGTCACCGCCAGGCCGCGCAGCCGCCCGGTGCCGTAGTGGCTCACCACGGCCACCAGCACCAGCGCCACCACGGCGATGGCCACCGCGCCCCAGCCCACGTCCGCCTGCCGCATGAGCGTCGCCTGGGCCACGGCGGACAGCAGCGCGGTGCCGTAGACGACGGTGCCGCGCATGCCCAGCCCGCTCAGGGCGACGACGAGCGCGAACAGGCCCAGGCTGAAGCCCGCGACACCCGCCGGAAAGGGCGACACGGGCAGGGTCGTGGCCTGGAGCCAATACACGAGCCCCACGTCCACCAGGGACTGCACCGCGCCCAGGCCCCGGGCCACGCGCCGCTGGCGGAGCATGAACAGCACGCCAGCGACCGAGGCGTAGAGCCCCAACGCGGGTGGGTACACGCCCCAGTCCCGGCCTCCGGCCAGCCACAGCGTGGTGCTGATGGCCAGGAAGAGGGCGGCGCCGACGAGCCGCACCGCCGCGCCCGCGCCGACGACGCTCCGCCGCTGGGCGTCCATGGCCCGCGACATCGTCTCTTCGAGCGGGCCGGGCACGGGAGGCGGAGACGTCACGAGGCGTGGGTTTTCCCCGCTTCCTTCGTTGCTTGCAAGCCCTGCCACCTATCGTGCGGAAGCGGACGGAAGGGCGGACGCAGCACGGGCGGGCCCCATTTTCCGGCGCGGAACCGTCACGTCACGCTTTTGTATCCGCCGCAATCGCCTTAGGTAGAAGCGCGTAAGGACAGAGAAGCCATTGGGACTGTGTCTGCTTGCTCGCCCCGGCAATCGTGTAAGGTGGCTGCAAGTAGGTCTGGACGGAGGTAGACCGCCGATATGTGGCAACGATTCAAGAGAGCAATGCGCAGCTTCGCCGGGTTCTTCGTCTCCTCCATCGAGGACCCGGAGTTGATTCTCGAGCAGAACGTCCGTGACCTGAACGACCAGGTCCCGAAGATGAACGAGTCCATCGCCATGGTCCGGGCGAACGTGACGCTGCTGGAGAAGGAGAACGCCAAGTACCAGGACGACGTGCGCTCGCTGACGGCCAAGGTGAAGGCCGGCATCCAGGCGGGCCGTGACGACCTGGCCGCGCAGTACGCCTCCAAGCTCCAGATGGAGCGGGACGCGCTGGCCCGCAACGAGCAGCAGCTCGCCACCGCGCGCCAGGCCTACGAGAAGGCCCTGTCGGTGAAGAAGGCGTTCATGCGCGAGAAGGAGCGCAAGACGCAGGAGGCCATGAACGCCATCCGCGAGGCGCGCCGCGCCAAGTGGCAGGCCAAGGTCGCCGACACGATGGAGTCCTTCACCGTGGCGGGCATCGACTCCACCCACGATGAGATGCTGCGCAAGGTGCAGGAGAAGTCCGCCATCAACGAGGCCCGCATGCAGATGGCCCTCGAGTCGGTGGACCACACCGCGGCGAACATCGAGGAAGAGGCGGAGAAGATCCAGGCCGACGAGCTGGTGAAGCAGTTCAAGATGGAGATGGGGCTCGTCAGCAGCCCGGCGCCGGTGTCCGAGGTGGGCAGCGGTCCGGAGAAGACCATCGGCAAGAAGGTCGGCGTCGAGTAGTCCGTCTTGAATGAAGCTCCACCGCGGTCCAGGTCTCTTCCTCTTCCTGTTCCTCTGTGCGCTCGGCGCGAGCTACGTGCTCGCGTCGCGCATGGGGTACCTGGACCGCTTGCAGGAGCGGTACTTCCCGTCCACGCGTGAGGCGGTCCGCCTGTCGCCGGGAGACTTCCCGGCCGGCGTGGCGGCCCCGGTGGCGGACGTGGCCTCCGTGCCCCTGCGGCCGGTGCTCATCGGCTTCAGCCCGCGCGGCGCCTCCGCGGGCCTGCTGGTGGCGGCGGGCGGGGCGACGACGCTGGACAACCCGGTGCCTCCGCCCGGCGCGGCGCAGGGGCTGCTGAAGACGGCCTATGCGCTGGACGCGCGGGCGGTGCTCTTCGCCAAGGAAGACGACCTGCGGCACGCGCTGGCCATTGGCGCGGAGAACGGCGGCGTGGACATGGCCACCCTGTCCGTGGACCGGCTGGCCGCGTGGGCGCCGTCGCTGCGGGACGCGGCGCCCCGCACGCTGATGCTGGTGGGGCGCAGCCGGGGGCAGGAGGCCCTGGCCGCGGTGGGTGTGCCGGACCTCGCCTCCCTGCGCGGCAAGCGCCTGGGCGTGTATCCGTATGGCTCGTCGCACTACTTCGCGCTGTGGCTGCTGTCGCGCGCGGTGCTGGCGACGACGGCGGATGCGCCGCACCTGGTGGCCACGGTGCTGGTGGCCCGGGGGGACTTCGCCGCGCGCTACCCGGACGCGGTGCGGCGGGTGCTGCGGGGGCTCCTGGACACGGGGCAGAGCGTGTTGAAGGACCCGACGGCGGGGGCCCGGATGCTGGGCGAGGTGGCGCCGTACCTGGGTGACCCCATTGAAGCCATCCGGAGCGCGCCGCCGGCCACGCTGGCGGACAATCGGGCCTTCTTCGGGCTTTCCGGCGAGGCGCCCGTCACCTATGACGAGCTCTTCCAGAGCGCCGCGGCGCTCTTCCAGAAGTTGAAGCGAGGGCCTCCGGTGCCTCCCGCGGAGGACACGAAGGATTTGGGGGCCTTGAAGTACGTGTCGGAGGCGCGCGGCCCCTGACGCTGGAGGACGGACGTGGCGAAGTCGCCGAACTACATCAAGGCCGCCTTCATGATGCCCGCCAACCTGGTGGGGCTGGGCACGGCGGCTGCCTCGGCGGCCATGACGGGCGAGCCGCTGCCCATGCTGGTGGCGCTGGGCCTGGAAGGCCTCTACCTGGGCGTCATGTCGTCCATGAAGCGCTTCCAGCGGGCGGTGCGGGCGAACACGCTCGACGACCCGGAGGCGGCGCGCAAGGCGCTGGACGCGCTCCAGGCGGACCTGGCGCCCTCTCAGCGCGAGCACTACCAGCAGCTCGTCGGGCTGAAGGAGAAGATCCTCGCCAACTACCGGAAGCTGCCGGGCGGCAAGGTGTTGGAGGCGGACAGCGAGCCCCGGCTGGATGCGCTGCTGACGTCCTTCCTGCGGCTCATCTCCACGCTGAACCAGTACCGCACGTACCTGAACAGCTCCGACCGCGAGCACCTGCAGCGCGAGGTGGCGGAGCTGGAGGCGGACCTGGCGCGGGAGACGAACCCGCGGCTGAAGGACGTGAAGCAGAACCGCGTGGACATCCTCCGCAAGCGGCTGGCGCGCTTCGAGCAGGCCGGTGAGAGCCGCGAGGTGGTGAGCCACCAGCTGGCGGGCATCGAAGATTTGATGCGGCTGACGCACGAGCAGTCCGTGGCCATCCGCGACCCGGAGGTCGTCAACCGCCAGCTCACCATGCTGAGCGCGGAGGCGGAGGCCACCGAGGAGTCCGTGCGGCAGATGGAGCAGTTCCTCGAGTTCTCCGAGGAGACGCGGGGCCCGCTGCCCCACGGCGGCCGGGTGCGTTGAAGCTCCACGGCCCGCGGCCGTCGCCTGCCCATCATCCGGGCTCCCGGACTGGCGCTGGGGCCCCCACGAATCGGTTGACTCTCCGCCCCAGGCAGCCTGAGGTGCCCGCATGCTCCGCCGAGTCTGGCTCCCGTCCCTCCTCATCGTGCTCGCCGTCGCGGGCTGCTCCCGTTGTGGCAAGGACGCGGACCCCGCCGCCCCGGCCGCGACGGCGGGGGTGGCCCGCTACCTGCCACGCGACGCGCAGGCCGCCGTGGTCATCAATGACCTGGGGGCGCTGGGTGAGAAGCTCGCCCGCTTCCAGAAGCTGAAGGCCGCCTCGTTCGCCGCGCAGCTCCAGAACTTCTCCACCGCGGAGGGCTACGTCTCCGCGGTGATGCGCCAGATTGGCGTGGACCTGCGCAGCCGGCAGGCGCTCGAGACGGCCGGCATCGCGCCGGAGCTCGGCGCGGGCGCGGCGTTCCTCGGCGGCAACCGCGCCATCTCCGTGGTGGGCGTCAAGGACGCGGGCAAGCTCGAGGAGACGTTCGGCAACTTCGCGCGCAGCCGCCTGGGTGCGTCCGACAAGCAGCAGGCCTCCGTGGACGGCGGTGACCTGGTCACCTTCAGCCGTCCGGGCAGCGCCGCGCCCGCGCTGGGCATCTTCTTCGTGAAGGGGACGCGCTTCGCGCTGCTCGGCGCGGGGCCCACCGCCGCCACGCTGGGGACGCTGGCCACGCAGCCGGAGGAGCGCTCGCTCGCGAAGGAGCCGGTGATGGCGGCGTCGCTGCAACGGCTCCCGGCCCAGCGCGACTTCCACGTCTGGCTCCCGGGCGGCGCCGGACTCGTGCCGCCGGGCACCGTCCAGGGCGTCACGCTCACGGGCCGCATCGACGACCGCGCGGTGACGCTGAGCGCGGACGCGCCGTGGCCGGACACCGAGGCGTCGCTGGCGGCGCTGGACGCGGTGGCGCCCGCCGCGAGCGACCTGCTGGCCCCGCTGCCCGCCGACAGCTTCCTGGTGGCCCGGTTCCGCGGGGACGCGTCGCACCTCGACGGCGTGTGGCCCTATCTGGCCGGCGGCTATCTCACCCGCGCGGTGCAGAACAGCGGCCTCAACGTGAAGACCGAGCTGCTCGACAACCTCAAGCCGGGCGCGGTGCTGGGCCTGTCGCTGTCGCCCACGGTGAACCTGGGCGCGGGCATGCCGGCGTTGGATTTGCGCCGCACCAACCCCTTCCGCTTCGTCCACCTGGTGGCGCTCGCGGACGCCGAGGACGCTCCGAAGATGCAGTCCACGCTGGAGCAGCTGCCGCGCATCGCGGAGAACTTCGGCGCGAAGGTGGAGGCGTCGGACTTGAGCGGCCAGCGCGTGTACCTCACGACCTACCGCGCGGGCGAAGGCGCGCACTTCGCGCTCGCGCCTGGCGGGCGGCTGGTGGTGGCCTCGCCCAAGGCGCGGCTGGAGTCCACGCTGGCCTCGCTCGCGAAGCCCTCGGGTGACGGGCCGGTGGCCGCGGACCTGAAGGACGCGGGCCTGGACGCGGCCTTCAGCGCCGTGCTGGATTTGCGGCGCCTGTCGGACGCGGTGAAGAACCTGCCGTCGGAGGCCTGGGGCATTGGCGGCTTCGCCATCAAGGCCACCACCGTGCGCTGGCTGGAGGCCGTGGACGACCTGCGCGCCGTGACGCTGGCCGTGTCCCGCAAGGACAAGGCGCTCCAGGCGGAGCTGTCCCTGCGCCTGGCGCCCTCCGCCGCCACCTCCAGCCCGTCGGCCGCGCCGTGATTCAAGCCCGGGACGTCGTGAAGACGTACGTGGATGGCGACGGCACCCAGGTGCGCGTGCTCGACGGCATGTCGCTGGACGTGGCGGAGGGGGAATTCGTCGCGGTGGTGGGCTCGTCCGGCAGCGGGAAGTCCACGCTGCTGCACCTGCTGGGCGGGCTGGACGTCGACTACCGCGGCGACCTCCGCGTGGGCGGCGTGACGCTGCGCGGCCTGAGCGACAAGGCCCTGGCGCACTTCCGCAACACGCACGTGGGCTTCGTCTTCCAGTCCTTCCACCTCATCCCCAACCTCTCCGCGGTGGAGAACGTGTTGTTGCCGTCGCACTTCGGCGCGGTGCCCCCGGATGCCCGCGCGCGCGCGGAGGCGCTGCTGGAGCGCGTGGGCCTGGGCACGAAGAAGGACCGCGCGCCGGTGCGCCTGTCCGGCGGCGAGCGGCAGCGCGTGGCCATTGCCCGCGCCCTGTTCGGCAAGCCCCGCCTGCTGCTGTGTGACGAGCCCACGGGCAACCTGGACGCGGCCACCGGCACGGGCGTCATCGCCTTGTTCCAGGAGCTGCACCGCGAAGGGCTCACCGTGTTGTGCGTCACCCATGAGGAGCGGATGAGCGCTGTGGCTGGACGGGTGCTGCGGCTCAAGGACGGGCAGCTCGTGGAGGAGCGCGCGGGACTTCAGGTGGCCACGGGAGGTTCGCCATGAGGCTGGACGCGCTGGCCCGGCTGGTCCGGCTGAGCCTCGCCCGCGAGCGCAAGGGGGCCTTCTTCTCCGCCTTCGGCGTGGCCATGGGCGTGGGCGCGCTGGTGTTCTTCGTGGGCCTGGGCCTGGGCGTTGGCGCCGTCATCCGGGAGAAGATCTTCCCCACGGACGCGCGGCTGGTGGACGTGGTGCCCCCGGCGGTGTCGCTGGGCTCGTTGCTGGGCGGTGGCAAGCTGGACGCGCCCACGGTGGAGCGCCTGCGCGAGCTGCCCGGTGTGGAGGCCGCCTACCGGAAGATGAACGTGCGCGTGCCCGCGGTGACGCGCTACGACGGCGTCTTCTTCGGCACCCGGCTGCGCATGGGCATGGAGGTGCTGGCCCTGGGCGTGGAGCCGGCGCTGGTGCAGGGCGACGTGCAGCTGGGCGAGTTCAAGGACGCGGGGGAGGGGCAGCCGATTCCGGCGCTCGTGTCCACGCGGCTGTTGGAGCTGTACAACAAGACGTTCGCCCCGGCGCGCAAGCTGCCGCAGCTCTCCGCCAACATGCTGGTGGGCTTCGGCTTCCCGGTGGAGTTCAACCGCTCCTACGTGGCCGCGGCGTCCGCGTCGGGGCCCACGCAGCCCGGGCAGGCGCAGGTGGTGGGGGCGTCCGACCGGGCGCTGCTGGCCGGCATCACCATTCCGCTGGAGGCGGCCGTCCGCCTCAACCGTGCGTTCGGCGTGGACGCGGAGAACTACTCCGGCGTCACGCTGGTCGCCACGGACCCGTCTCACGTGCCCGTCATCGTGGACGCGGTGAAGGGCATGGGGCTGGAAATCGACGACCAGGAGCGCCGGATGGCGGAGAACTCGGGCGCGGCGGTGGCGCTCACCACGTCCGCGCTGGCGCTGCTGTCCCTGCTCATCTGCGTCCTCGCGGCGGTGAACATCGCCCACGCGTTGTCCGCCTCCGTCCGGGCGCGCGCCAGGGAGATTGGCGTCATGCAGGCGGTGGGTGCCTCACGCGCGGACATCCGCGCCATCGTCCTGGCCGAGGCCGCCGTGGTGGGGCTCGCGGGCGGCGCCGCGGGAACCACCGCCGCGCTGCTGCTCTCCCTGGGCGTCAACCGCCTGGCGGCGGGCTACCTGCCCAACTTCCCCTTCAAGCCCGACAGCTTCTTCTCCTTCCCCTGGCCGGTGGTGGTCGGCGGTGTCGCCCTGGGGCTCGTCGCCGCGCTCGCGGGCGCGTACTTCCCCAGCCGCCGCGCTGCCGCCACCGACCCCGCACGCACGCTCGCCGGATGACACTTCCTTCTCGCAAGACGCTGCTTGGCAACACGCTGAGCTTGATGGCCATCGCCTGGATTTACGGAGGCGACCTCTCCGACGCCGTGCGCGCCCGCACCGCGGACGTGTCCGCCTTCATGACGGTGCCCTCCCTGGAGCGGCCCGCCGTGGTGCTGGCGGTGGCCGCGGTGGCCGCGCTCGCGTTCGTCGTGGGCCTGCTCCAGCGCAAGGCCGAGGGCTTCAAGGGCTACCGGCTGCTGCCCATCGTCCTGGTGGGCGCGCTCTTCGTGGACCTCGTGCTGTCGGAGAGCCGCACGCCCCTGACGTCCACGGACATCGCGTCCATGGCGCTCCAGCGCTTCCACCAATCCGCGCAGGAGCGCACCTCCGCGCTGGAGGTGCCGGATGACCCGCGCCTCCTCCAGTCCCTGCTGGAGGAGCTGGGCCGGCCGCCGTACCTCGTGCGGGGGGAGCCACTTCCGGGGTACTCCCTCCAGGTCCGAAAGGACTGCGAGGGCCCCGTGCAGGACGCACCCGGTGTGCGCCCGGGGACGCTGCTCTACTGCGTGGCGCCAGAACGGCAGGGCGCCTGGGTGACGATGGTGGGCCTTCCCGCGGAGGAGCGCTTCGGCTCGCCGGCCGTCGTGTCCGTCGCGGGCGAGGCGCGCTTCCTGCTGGTGCGCCCCATTCCGCCGGATGAGGCGGAGCCAGGAACCGCATTCCGAGACAGCCTTGCCGCCCCACCGTCACCCGCCGGTGACACGGACGCGGGTCCTCCTCGGGCCGGGCCCTGATCCGCCGCCTGCCTGCCTGGTCAGTTTGGGCGGGGCTTTCACGAGGTTGACCCTTTGGAGCCCCGGTCGATAGGCTCGCCGAGAACGGACCCTCCCCCACGTGACGACCACTCAACCGAAGCGGCAGCCCATCCCGTTTGGGAAATATCTCCTTCTGGACCGCATCAACATTGGCGGCATGGCGGAGGTGTGGCGCGGGAAGCAGTTCGGCGCGAGCGGCTTCGAGCGGCTCGTCGCCATCAAGCGCATCCTCCCCAACATCGCGGAGGACGACGAGTTCATCTCGATGTTCATCGACGAGGCGAAGATCAGCGTCCAGCTGACCCACGCCAACGTCGCGTCCATCTACGAGCTGGGCAACATCGTCGGCAGCTACTTCATCTCGATGGAGTACATCCCCGGCAAGGACATGCGGGCCATCTTCGACCGGTGCCGGAAGAAGGGCGAGCCCGCTCCGGTGCCGCTGGTGGCCTACTGCGTGTCCAAGATGTGCGAAGGCCTGGACTACGCCCACCGGAAGAAGGACGGGATGGGGCGGGACATGAACATCGTCCACCGCGACATCTCGCCGCAGAACATCCTCATCTCCTATGAGGGTGAGGTCAAAGTCATCGACTTCGGCATCGCGAAGGCGGCTGGCAAGGCGACCAAGACGCAGGCCGGCATCCTCAAGGGCAAGTTCGGCTACATGAGCCCGGAGCAGATTCGCGGCCTGCCGTTGGACCGGCGCTCGGACGTGTTCGCCATTGGCGTGTGCCTCTACGAGATGCTGACCGGTGAGCGCCTCTTCGTGGGCGACAGCGACTTCAGCGTGTTGGAGAAGGTGCGCAAGGCGGAGGTGCCGTCACCCACCACGTACAACCGGCGCATCCCGGAGGTGCTGGAGCGAATCGTCCTCAAGGCGTTGGCCAAGGACGTGGACGAGCGCTACCAGTACGCCAGCGAGCTGGGTGATGACCTGCAGCGCTTCCTCATCACCAGCGACACCATCTTCAGCCGCAAGGACCTGGCGCAGTACATGAAGTCCACGTTCGCGGAGGACGTGGAGCGCGAGAAGCAGCGCCTGCTGGACTACGCGGACATCAAGCCGCCCGAAGGCATGCAGGCCGCGCTGGAAGCGGCGTCCTTCAACAGCCCCATCATGCCCGCCGCGCCGGCGCCGGCGCCCGTGCCGGTGGTGCAGCCGGTGGCGCCGCAGCCCCGGATGACGGGCTCCATGGCGGCGGTGTCGCCCGGGGGCGTGCGCCGCTCCCCCACGCTGGCCGCGCTGCCGAAGCTGACGGCCGCCACCGCCGCGCCCGCGGCCGACGATGACGGCGGTGGGGCGACGCAGCTCGTCTCCAGCGACCACGAGTTCGCGGACGCGCCGGAGCCCACGACGCAGCCGGGTGCCGCCGTCGGGCGCGCCATCACCCCGCTGGAGGTGCCTTCGTCGCCGGGCGATGAAGAGCCCGTCAGCGGCAGGACGGCGGTCATTCCGCCGCCCTCGCCCCTGTCGCCCCCCGTGGGCCCGCCGCGGCTGTCGCACGCGAACATCCCCGTGGTGCGGCCTTCCATGTCCGTGCCCACGCTGTCGCCTTCGGACGCGGGGCCCGCGCCCCGGGTGAGCCGGGGCGGTGGCCTGCCTCGGATGACGCGGGACGTGCCGGTGCTCGACGGCCCGCAGGCCGCGCCGCGCCCGCCGCCGCCCGTGGCCCCGCCCGCGCCGGTGGCCCCCGCGTACGACGATGAAGACGACGTGGACGCCCCGGAGCGGCCCACCGGCGCGATGCCGCCCGTGGGCGGCCGTGCGCCCATCCCGAGGAAGGTGCTGTTCGGCGGCATTGGCGCGGTCGCGGTGCTCGTGCTGGCGCTGATTGGCTGGGCGGTGTCGGGGCCCGGTGTGGGCTACGTGCTGGTGGACCTGCAGGGCGTGCCCTCGGAGGTGCGCGGCCGCCTGCAGGTGCGCCTGGACACGCAGCTGGTGCCCCTGGAGGGTGGCAGCGCGACGCTCCTGCGCGAGGTGCCCGCCGGCAAGGTCATGGTGGTGGTGAGCGCGGAGGGCTACAACACCTTCACGAAGACGGTGGAGGTCGCCGCGGGCAAGGACGTCACGCCCGTGCAGGCGGTGCTGGAGAGCCTGGTGCGCACCGCGGCGTTGGTGCTCACGACGGAGCCCGCAACGGCCGAGGTGAAGGTGGATGGCCGGGTGGTGCGCGAGCAGGGCAAGGTGGCGGCCTACATCAAGGATGTGCCCCTCAACGGCTCGGAGTGGGTGGTGGAGGTGAGCGCGCCTGGCCACAAGCCGGCGTCCAAGCGGGTGCCGGTGTCCGGCGGCGGTCCGGTGGAGGTGTCGCTCAAGCTGGAGCCGCTGGTGACGCGGGTGTCGGTGAAGGTGGAGTCCAAGCCGGCCGGCGCCACCATCTTCGTGGACGGCAAGGACATGGGCGCCACCACGCCCGCCGTCGTGCAGGTGCCCCCCAGCGCGCGGCAGCTCACCCTGAAGCTGAAGTGCCACAACGAGGCGGAGGTGGACGTCCCGGACGCGGCGCCAGGCAATGAGCCGGCCACGGCGAGCGTTTCCCTCAAGCGGCAGCCGCGCTGCCGTTAGCGCGACAGGAGGCGGGAGTTCGTGAGCAAGGTGCGCAAGGTGAGCAAGGCGGATCCGCTGGCGGATCTCCCTCGTTGGGCCCAGCAGTTGGCCCGGAAGTACTACACGAAGACGGTCAGCGCCTTCCTGCTGTACGGGGCCGTGAGGGATTTGCAGCCCCTGCAGATGGAGGATGGCGGCCGGGGCTTCGGCACGCTCAAGACGTTCCTCTCCGAGGAGCTCTTCGGCGGCCGGGACCACGTCATCTTCTATGACCGCTCTTCCGGCATCCGCTCCGCGACGCCGGAAACGCAGAAGGACCTGCAGCGGGCCATGGCGGGCTACGACGCCATGTACGGCACCGACTACGCCAAGGTCATGCCGCGCGATCCGGGCCGCGCGCTCCAGATACTGGAGAACTTCATGCGCATGCGCCTGAGCGAGGGCCGCTCGCTGGCGCTCATCATCGACTTCGCGGAGACGCTCGTCCCCGGCGGAGAGATGAGCCACCTCTCCAGCGAGGACCGCTTCGTGGTGGCCACGCTGGACAAGTGGGCGCATGACCCGCAGTTCCTCGCGGCCGACGTGTCCGTGGTGCTGCTGGCGGAGAACCTGGCGGACGTGTCGCCGCGCATCAGCCGCAACCCGTATGTGGCGCCCATCGAGCTGCCCCTGCCCACGGAGGAGGAGCGGCTGGAGTACGTGCGCTACAAGCTGGAGGGCAAGCGGCTCCAGTCCGTGTCGGACGTGCCGCTGGCGGGCCTGGCGAAGATGACGGCGGGCCTGTCCCGCATCAACCTGGACCGCGTGCTCACCGAGGCGCTCGAGCGCGAGGTGCGCATCTCCTCCGAGCTGCTCAAGGAGAAGAAGCGCGAAATCATCCAGGCGGAGTGCCACGGCCTGCTGGAGTTCATCGAGCCGGTGCACACGCTGGACGCGGTGGCGGGGCACGCCAAGGCCAAGCAGATGCTGCGGCATGCCGCCGGGGCCCTGAAGAAGGGGCGCCTGGAGGTCATGCCCATGGGCTACCTGCTGTCCGGGCCCGTGGGCACGGGCAAGACGTTCATGGTGAGCTGCTTCGCCGGGGAGATTGGAATCCCCGTGGTGAAGTTCCTCAACTTCCGCAGCCAGTGGCAGGGCGTCACCGAGGCGAACCTCGAGAAGATCTTCAACCTGCTCAAGGCCCTGTGGCCCGTGGCGGTGATGATTGACGAGGCGGACACGTTCCTCGGCAACCGCGACTCCGGCGGGGACTCCGGGACGAGCAGCCGCGTGTTCGGCTCCATCGCCTCGTTCATGGGCAACACATTCTACCGCGGGAAGATTGTCTGGTTCCTGATGACGGCGCGGCCGGACCTGCTGCCCATCGACCTCAAGCGGCAGGGGCGCGCGGAGGAGCACCTGGCGCTCTTCTACCCGCAGACGGACGCGGAGCGGGACGAGCTGTTCCAGGTCATGTCCAAGAAGACGGGCGTGTCCGTGGACGGCGTCGAGTCCTTCTCCACGCTGATTCCGGAGGGCGTGCGCGCCTTCAGCGGCGCGGACATTGAAGCCGTCATGGTGCGCGCGAAGTTCCGCGCGCTGGCGGAGGGCCGCGAGGGGGTGACGAAGGACGACCTGGCCGCGGTGCTCGCGGACTTCGTGCCCCCCAGCTACCCGCTGGAAATCGAGCTGCAGAACCTGGTGGCGGTGCAGGAGTGCACCAGCCGCGCGCTGCTGCCCGAGGCCTTCCGCCAACTGGACCGGGACTACATCACCCGGCGCGTGCGCGAGCTGAAGGCGCTGCTGGAGTCTCAGTAGCCCGTCGCCGCCTCACGCCCAGGCGCTTGTCCTGGGCGCGCGGCCCGCTGAGACTGGGGGCATGGCTGCTGGCTCCACTGCTCCGCGCTCCTGGTTCGCGTACTCGCTCGACCTGGCCCCGGTGATTGCGCGCGAGCGCCTCCCGGGGCTCCCGCCCATCCCCGACGTGCTGGAGGGCGAGCTGGCCGAGGCGCTCGACGTGGACGTCGTCTACGACGTGGCGTCGGCGGCCTGGGGCGGGAAGGTGGCTCGGCTGGTGGATGCGCCGGGCCGCAAGCTCCCCGGCATGCTCCGCCGCGTCCCCACGACCGCCTGGGACGCGCTGGTCCGCCTGGAGTCGGCGATGGCGGGCGCCACCGATGTCCGACAGGTGAAGGTGCGCACCTTCACCGGGGCCGTGCTCAGCGCCCACGTCTTCACGCCCGCGGCGCCCGCGGCGCCCGCCCAGGGGCTCGTGAGTGAGGCCTTCCTCGTCACCCTGGCGCTGTCAGCGGAGGAGGCCGGGCTGTCCCCGGAGCACGTGGAGCGGCTCCAGGCCGAGGCCCGGATTGTCCAGGCCCTCCAGCACGCGGGCCCCGAGGCCCTGAGCCCGTCAAAGGCCCCTGGAAAGAAGGGTTAGGCGGATATCCAGGTCCGAAACGACCCCTGGATACTTTTTCTTCGTGAGAAAACGGAGCCGTGACGCAACTTGGCGCGGCGAACGGCCGAGGATGAGAGGCGGGGCCCCACCTCGTGTTTCTCCTCGTCGGCCCCGAGGACATTCAGGATGACGCTGCGACCCACCTCGACGCGAGCCGTTCCCCCGCGCCCGGCATCGGCCGCTTCGCCCCTCAATGCCGTCACCACGCCGGGAGGAAGCTGGAGACGCTCGACGGCCCGCGAGGTGCCCATTGGCGAGCTCCAGGAGAAGTTCGGCTGGAAGGATGACAGCTGGCAGGTGGGGTTGATGAACGCGGCGGACGCCGCGAGCGGCGTCAAGTCGCGCAATGGCAACGGGGCGGTGTCCGCTGCGGAGCTGGAGCGCTACCTGTCCGCGCCCGAGGACGGGCAGTACCTGACGTCCACCGCGCTTCAGCAGAAGCGCTCCGCGCTGGACGCGAAGCTCGCGCAGGGGAATGGCACCGCGGTGGACGTGGACGCCTTCGAGCGCGGCTGGCAGGCCACGGTGGCCCGGCGCGCGGACCTGCTGGGTGGCAACGAAGACGGCCAGCTCAGCGCGGAGGAGCTGGACGCGTTCATCCAGGCGTCGAAGGCGGGCAAGCACGCGGACACCCGCTGGGTGCCGGACCAGCAGATGGCCGCGCTCCAGAGCCGCGTGGCGGAAGCGGCCGGAGAGCTGGACCCGCTGCGCCCGGCCGGAGCGCTGGGCTCGGAGGGCTTGAGCCTGGTGAAGGAGTACTCGCGCCTGGCGCTGGACCAGGGGGCCAACGTCCCCACCTTCGTGAGCTACATGCTGTCCGCGTCGGACATCCAGGAGACGCCCGCGACGGTGTCCCGGCTGGAGAGCACCTTCGTCCGCGACCCCGAGCTGGGCCGCACCGGCGTCACCGACTCCGACTACACGCGGACGGGCTTCGACCGGGGCCACATGAAGCCGGCGGAGGACTCGCCCACGCAGGAGGCGATGGACGAGAGCCACCTGATGACCAACATCGCCCCCCAGCACGGCAACCACAACCAGCAGGTGTGGCGCACGCTGGAGCAGGGCGTCTCAGGTCTGGTGAATTCGCTGGGCGGCAAGGCGCACATCTTCACCGGCAACCTGTACCTGGATGACCAGGGGCAGCCGGTGCCTCCGGAGCAGCGGGAGACGACGGGGGCGGGGGAGCGCCGCCTCGCCGTGCCCACGCACAACTTCAAGACGGTCCTCCACGAGCTGCCGAACGGCGGCCTCACGATGTACGCGTACCTGGTGCCCAACGCGAAGGACGGGCCGTCGAAGAAGGAGGACATCCTTCCGCTGCTCGACGCGCACCGCGTGCCCGTGGACCGCATCGAGGAGCTGCTGGGGCAGGACCTCTACGCCAACCTGCCCCAGCGGGTTCAGGACAGGCTGGAGAAGGGCACGCCGGGCGAGGGCGTCTTCCAGCGCGACAGCCTGTACTTCGCGGCCAGCCTGTTCCGCTTCGCGCCCGGCAACTGACGCGGGGCCTGGGCTTCGCTTCAGGGCGAAGCACGGGCTCACGCCACGGGGCGCGGTACGCCCAGGTGCGGGTCGTCCACGTGCTCCACGACGGCCACGCGGTCTCCGACGGAGAGCGCGTCGTGCAGCACGCGCACGGCCTCGTTCGAGTGGCGGATGCAGCCGTGCGAGACGTCGGTGCCCAGGAGTGCCGGGGCGTTCGTTCCGTGCAGCTCTTCACCGGAGTGCTGGCCATCCGCCCAGGAGAGGTCGAGCATGCGCACGCCGAAGACGTGGCGGTCGTTCCACAGCCGCGAGCCGGCCGCTTCGGTGGCCAGTTGATCCAACTTCGTGCGGACCACCTTGAGCCCGGCGCGGGTCGGGGAGGCCGCGGCGCCCGTGGCGTTGGGGAAGATGTCCACGAGCTGCCCACGGGTGTCGAAGAGGAAGGTCCGGTGCTCCTGGAGAGCCACCACCACGCGGACCTGCTGGCCGTCGAAGAAGGCGGAAGGCAGCCCCCGCGCCTGTCCGCGCGTCCCAGGCGCTGGCGCCAGCGCATCCAGCGCGCGCAGCGTGGCGGCATCCAGCGCGCCCGTGGGGCGGACGGCGGGGAAGGTGCGCGAGGCATGGACCTGGAAGTTCCGCAGCGCTCGGGCGGTGTGCGGACCGTGGCGTCCGTCCGAGCCACCGTGCAGGGCGAAGCCCAGGTCGAGCAGGGCAGCCTGTACGGCGCGGAGGCCCTCGCCCTGGCTGCCGGGGCCAAGGACGTGGGCCCCTGACGCGACGTCCGCCAGTTGGGGCAGTCCAGTGAAGCGCGCGTTGGCAGGGGGCGCTGGGGTGCGCGCGAGCCGGTCCACGCCCTCCGGGGGCAGGGGTGTCCCGGCCGGTGGACGCGCATCCAGCGCGCGCTGGACGCGTGGGGACTTCCCAAGGGACGCCGGAGGCGGCGCGTCCGAGACGTCAGGTGGAAGGACGGGAAGGCGAGTGCTCGTCGGAGAGATGGATGAGGTCATCCTCCGCGTCTGTGCAAATCACTCGCCCGAAGCCAGCCCGTGGGGACTCCGTGCGCGTCGTCCCGCCGCGCGGGAGGCTACGGCGCGCTGAGGAGCAGGACCTTCCCCGTGGGGAGGGTGCGGTGGTCCTTGATCTTGTTCCACCGCATGATGTCGTCCACGCTGACGCCGTAGCGCTGGGCGACGGACCAGAGCGTCTCGCCCTCCGCCAGCGCGTGGACCTTGCCGGCCTTGCCCGCGGGCCTGGCGACGCTCACCGAGTGCTTCGCCAGCACCGTGCCGCCGCGCTCCTGCACGCTGGCGGTGGCCGTGGTGCCCTCCGGCCAGACGAACAGCGTGGAGCCCACCTGGAGCGTCGGGTTGCGCCGCTTGAGGTTGTTCCACTGCTTCAGCGAGTCCACCGACACGTTGAACTTGTTCGCAATCACCCAGAGGCTGTCGCCGGACATCACGCCGTACGTCACGCGCGTGCGCCCGTTGATGGTCTCCTTCTTCACGGGCCCCGCGGCCACCGGGCCCTTGGGCGTGCCCGCCGGGACCTCGTCCTCGGGCCGCACCACCACGCCGCTGCGGCGGGCCTGCGCCACCTTCGTCGCCAGCGCGCCGCCCGAGCGCTTGCCGGCGGGAATCGGAATCACCAGCTCCCCGCCCACGCGCAACCTGTGGGCCGACTTCAACTGGTTCATCTGGAGGATGGCCTCGGACGCCGTGCCGTGCTTCTCCGCGATGTGGGACAGGGTGTCGCCGCGCTTCACCTTGTGGATGCGGAAGGTGAGCCGCTCCGCGGGGCTGATGCGCTTGTAGTTGTCCGCGAACTGCGTCCCCGCCCCCTTGGGGAGCCGGAGCGTGTAGGGCTTCTTGGCCGTCGCCGGCGGGGTGCACCAGCGCTTCAGCTCCGGGTTGAGGTCCTGCACCGCCTTGACGGACACGCCGGCCGCGCGGGCGACGACGTCCAGGTCCGCCGCGTCGGTGAGCTGCACCTCGTCGAAGTCGAGCACGGGCTCGGGGTCGAACTCGTTCTCGTTGAAGCCGAACGCCGCCGGGTGCTTGGCCACCAGCGCCGCGGCAATCAGCTTGGGCACGTAGTGCTTCGTCTCCTTCGCCAGCCCGCGCTCTTCGGACAGGAGCCAGAAGTCCGTCGTCCCGTGCCGCGCCACCATCCGCCGGACGCGCCCGGAGCCGGTGTTGTAGCCGGCCCACGCCAGGTACCAATGTCCCAGCTCCCGCTTGAGGTCCTTCAGGTACGACGCCGCGGCGTGGGTGGCCTTGATGGGGTCCCTCCGCTCGTCCACCCAGAAGTCCTGCTTCAGCCCGTACTGCTTGCCGGTGCTGGAGATGAACTGCCACGGCCCCGCCGCGTGCGCCCACGAATAGGCATGCGCGGAGAAGCCGCTCTCAATCATCGCCAGGTACACCGTGTCCTTTGGCAGGCCGTACTGCTCCAGGATGGGGTGCATCACCGGCACGTACCGGGCCGCGCGCGACATCCACTTGCGGAACCAGCGCCGCCCAGGGCCCTGGAAGAACTGGACGTACTGGGCCACCAGCGGCTGCATCTCCACCGGGATGTCGTAGCGGTCCTGAATCTGCCGCACGTCGAAGGTGGCCAGGTCCGTGATGAGCGGAATCTCCGGCAGCGCTTCGTCCTCGCGGAAGGTGTGCTCGTCAAGCGCGTCCAGCATGCGCATCCGCAGCGGGTTGGCGAGCCCGAGCCGCCGCAGCGACTGCATCACCTCGGCGGTGGAACGCGACGCCGGGTCCAGCGCGGCGCCCTCCAGGGCGCGCAGCTCCTCCAACTCGGCGGACTCGGATTCGACGGCGTCGCGCGTGGCCTCGCCTTGCTCGGAGGCGTCCTCGGCGACCATCGGCGTGCCGGGCTCCAGCGGCTCCACCGCGGGCGCATCGGCCTCATCGGTCGAGGCCTCCGCGGCGCCGGAGTCAGCGCCTGGCGCCACCTCGGCGGGTGACTGCGCCGCGGGGGCCTGCGCGCCATCGGATGCCACCCCCTGTGCCTTGGCGGGAACGGGCCCCACGGGCGGTGGGGTGGGCCCCGAGGAAGGGGCCGAGGCCAGGGCGAGCAGAAGCAGAGGTAGAGGCAGCATACAGTCGCGGGAACGGGCGCCCGGAGGCGGGCGAAAGCGGGGAGTATTCGCCCTTTTCCTTGACAGTCAAACAAGGAGTCGCGGTGTGCGCCCCTTGTCTGGACGCCTGGCAGGCGCAACCGACCAGGCGAGGCCCTGGATTCCTGGATGACTAAGGCTTCCCGTGCCCCGGCCCCACGATGCGCGGCAGGTACGTCGCGAAATCGAAGTGAGGCGAGTTCTCCGGGTTATGACAGGTGACGCACACGCTCTCGCCTGGCGAGGCGATGATGTTGTCCGTGCCAGGCGCATTCGCGTGCTCCGAGCCCGGGCCGTGGCAGCTCTCGCAGCCCACGTCTTCGCGGCCCGCCACCTTGTCCAGCCGACACACGCCGCCGGGCTGCTCCCAGCCGGTGACGTGACACCCCACGCAGTTGAGGTGGAACTGCTTGCCCACCTGTTCCAGCGTCTCCCAGGCGTGGTGGTGCTTGGACTGCTCCCAGATGGGGAAGGCGTCCTGGTGGCAGGTGCGGCAAGGCGCGTTGCCCACGAAGCCCGCGCGGCCCGGCGCCGGAGGCGGGCAGTCCTGTCCATGCGCCTTCGCCCAGGCGAGGTTCATCTTCCCCACGTCCGCGTCGTAGGCGGACACCAGCGCCACCGCCTCCGCGTCGGAGGGGAGGCTGGACTCCAGCGGCACGAAGCGCAGCGTGAAGGCGTTGACGCCGTCGGGGCTGACGGGCGGCGCGTTCAGCAGGGCCTGCCGGCGCGCCACCAGCTCGTCGCGCTTGCCCTGCTTGAGCGCCTTGAGCTTCGGGTCCGTGCCGGGGAGGTTGATGTCCTTGTCCAGCAGCGCCGTGCGTTGCTCCAGGGCGGCGGCCTCGCGCTCCAGGTCATCCTGACCCTTCTGCAACGAGAAGGGGCCTGCCTGGGGCGCATAGGCCAGGTCCACGCGCAGCAGCGAGCGTCCCTTGCTCTGCAGCGCCACCACCGGCACCGCGGACCGCACCAGCCGGTTCTGCTCTCCGCTGAACTCGGTGGCGGTGCGGGTGGCCACCACCACGTCGGCCTGCAATCCCGGCTGCTCCACCGCCTGCTGGGCCACGTCCAGCGTGACGTCCAGCAGGCCCACCACGAAGTCCGCGCCCCGCGCGCGGGCCTGGGCGCTGGCCTGGGCGAGCTGCGCGGCCGTGGTCGCCGCCACCACGCCCACCTTCCGTTCGCCCGTGGGCAGCAGCTTCACCGCGCCCGGCGCCAGCTCCGGCAGCCCCAGGCCCTTGCGGAAGTCCACGCCTCGCGTGTCGTCCAGCGGGCCGGTGGCGCGCACCGCCAGGCCCATGTGCCGCATGGCGTCCGCGAGCGCCTTCGCCTTGCGCTCCTCCTGGGGCACCTGTCCCGGCTTGAGCCGCGGCTCGCCGAAGAGGCTGTTGCCGCCATCCACATAGAGGACGGGCAGCGAACCCTCGCGCGCCGCCCGCACCTGCGCGGCGGCGCGGGCGATGCCGCCTCGCATGTTCTCGCTGCAGCCGCACGGGCCCAGGTAGCCGCGCGTGTCGGCGGAGAGGAAGAGGATGGCGCCCCGGCCCTGGCCGGCGGCCGCGGCGGCGGCGGCGGTGGCCGATGAAGCGTCTGCTTCCGCGGGCTTGGGAGGCGGGTCCTTGCGTGCACAGCCAGCGAGCGACGCGGCCAGCAGGGCCGCGGCGAGGAAGGCACGCATGGGATTCACCAGAGGATGCTCTGCACCAGCTCGTCGATCTTCTCGCCCATGGCTTCCAGTCCGTTCACCTTGGACAGGGAGCCGTCGGCACCCACCTGCTCGGCCAGCTTGGACAGCTCGTCGTCCGGGAGGCTGGAGAAGAGGACGATGGGGATGTCCTGCGTGCCGTATTCGTTCTTCAGCGTGCGGCAGATGTCCGTGCCCTTGGCCTCGGGCATGTGGATGTCGGTGAGGATGAGGTCCGGGCGCCAGGTCTGCAGCGTCTTCTCGAACTCCATGAGCGTGGAGGTGGCGATGACCTCGTAGCCGCGCGCCTCGAGCACGGCCTTCTCCATCGCGAGCGTAATCTCGCTGTCGTCAATCAGGAGGATTCTTCGCTTCTCGGACACGGCGACCTTCCTTCACGCCGTTTCTATCCTACCCCCACGCGCCGCACCAACGCTTTCCCGTGCGCTCCCGGGGTCGGCGTTTCCCTGATTTCGGATGTCCATCGCCGCACGCTCGGCCGCCGGGCGCCCGGGGCCGACTTCTTTCCAGTGAGACACCCCAAAGGGGATATGGCAGTCAGCCATGATGCACCGTGACAGTTGGACCCTGAGAGCACTCGTCCTGGGACTGGGGCTGCTGTGGAGCCTTCCTGCCGCCGCGCTCAACGTGGGCCTCGGTCCGCCTCCACCCTCGGTGGACCGAAGGACGCCGCAGGCCGCCGTGCAGGGCTTCCTGGCCGCCGCGCACCGGGGGGACTACACCCTGGCGGCGCACTACCTGGACCTGGACTACATCCCCCGCGCCCAGCAGGCGGAGCGGGGCGTCCAACTGGCCCGCGCGCTCAAGTTCGTGCTGGACCGCAAGCTGCCCGTGAACGTGGGCTCGCTGAGCAAGGAACCGGAGGGCGACCCGGCCGACGCGCGCTACGACCAGCTGGGCACCATCCCGTTGCAGGGAAGCAACGTCCCCATCCGCGTCCAGCGCGTCCCCTCCGAAGGGGGGCTGGTCTGGGTCTTCAACGAATCCACGGTGCGGCAGGCGGACCCGCTCTTCGCGGAGCACGGCCCCCGGCTGGTCGGCTTCCTGCCGGCCTTCTTCTTCAAGGACACGGTGCTGGGGCTGGAGCCTTGGCAGTGGCTGGGGCTGCTGGTGACGGTGCTGGGCAGCCTGGGCCTGTCGGTGCTGCTGGAGCGCCTGGTCCTGGCCTTGGCTCGCCGGGTGGCGCGGTGGACCCGGTTCACCTGGGAGGACGACGTGGTCTCCTCCGGGAAGGGGCCGGTGAAGCTGCTCACCTTCTCCGCGCTGCTGGTGGTGGGCACACTGCTGTTGCGGCTGCCGCGGCCGGCGCAGGGCTTCTTCATGCGGGTCGCCTACTCGCTGAGCGTCGTAGCGCTGGCCTGGGCCGTCCTGCGCATCCTCCACGTCTCCGTCGCCTTCGTGCAGAGCCGCGTGTCGTCGGAGATGAAGGACGCGACCCGGGCGCGCAGCGTGAGCACGCAGCTGGTGGTGCTCCGCGCCATCTTCGAGGTGGCCACCTATGTCATCGCCGCGGCGCTGCTGCTCATCCAGTTCGAGGTGGTGCGCAACGTCGGTGTGTCGCTGCTGGCCTCCGCCGGTATCGCCGGTCTGGTGCTCGGCCTCGCGGCGCAGAAGTCCATTGGCACGCTGCTGGCCGGCATCCAGCTCTCCATCACCCAGCCCATCAGCATCGGCGACACGCTCATCACCGAGGGCGAATACGGCACGGTGGAGAAAATCACGCTCACCTATGTGGTGCTGCGGACGTGGGACCAGCGCCGGCTGGTCATCCCCATCGTCCAGTTCCTGGACAAGCCCTTCCAGAACTGGAGCAAGGGGAACCCGGAGATGCTGGGGCCCGTCATCCTCCAGGTGGACTACCAGACGGACATCGACGCGCTGCGCGCGGAGCTGCGCCGCATCCTGGAGAACGAGGGCAAATCCATGTGGGACGGCCGCGTGGCGTCGGTGGTCGTCATGGACGTGCTGGACCGGACCCTCACGGTGCGCGCGCTGGTCAGCGTGTCGGACTTCAGCACGCTCTTCGACCTGCGGGCCCTGGTGCGCGAGAAGCTGGTGGCCTTCCTGCGCGCCCACCCGCTGTGGCTGCCCGTCACCCGCACGGAGGCGCGCCCCTTCCCGCCGCCTGAGCTGGAGTCGACACAGCTGGCCGCGTCCCCGGATGCGCCGCCCAAGCCGCCTCGGGCGTAAAGGCGGGCTGCCTCCCAGGCGCAGTGAGGCCTTGCCTGGGGGCATGGGGTCTTGAATAGTCGGCGCGCCGCGCCGTCACAGCGCTGGAAATTCGCACCTACCGCCCGGGGGAGTCTTCGAGATGATGCGTCATGTCAGGTTGTGTGGGGCCCTTGCGATGCTGGCCGCCACCGTGCCGCTGACCGCCAGTGCCCAATCCGGAGGCCGCACGGACGGTCCAGAGGAGTCCGAGTACGGCAAGGGCGGCTACAGCGGCCCCGGCGGCCGGAGCGTGTCGCTCCAGCTCGACTGGGGCGCGGCCATCAACTCCCGCAAGCCGCCTCGGGGCGCGCCGGAAGGCCCGCCGCTGTTCGTGGGCGCCACGCTGTCGCTGTGGGGCGCGGACTGGTACCAGCTGGACGTGAGTGGTGCCTACGTGTTCGACGGGGGCCGCTTCGTCGGCATGGTGGGCCCGCGCTTCCGGACCTGGGGCTGGCCGCTGGTGTTCACCGCGGGCCTGAAGGCCGGCGCCATCGTCATCCCGGAGGGAGAGGGCCTGCGCTTCGGCATCTCGCCGCAGCTGGGGGCCGAAATCCTCCTGGGTGACCGGGAGAACATCCTCATGGCCCTCAACTACACCCCGGACATCCCCATTGGCGGCGGCGGCGTCACGCACCGCCTGGGCATGTCCGTGGGTTACAAGTTCTAGGAAGGAGGCTTCAAGATGATTGCCCAGCTGCTTGCCGCCACGCTGGCGCTGACCTCCAGCCAGGCGCCTGTCTCCGTCGCCGGCCGAGGAAGCCCGCAGGTGAACCTGCCGTTCCCGGCCGGGGACGTGCAGACCTACAACATCATCCAATGGGACCCCAACCAGCTCCCGCGCATCTACGAGCGCTCCGACCAGCTCCCGCTCACCGACGAGGAGCTGACGAAGCTGTCCCAGGCCGGCTTCGAGCCCGCCCAGCTCGTGAAGATGATTGAAGAGCGCCGCTGCGCCTGCGACGCCAGCGCGGACGGTCTCATCCGGCTCAAGAAGGCCGGCGTGGACAAGGACGTGCTGGCCGCGGTGTCCCGGCACGGCCTGGCGCCCAACCGCGGGCTGAACCTGCTGGTGACGCTGGACTTCACCGGGGAGAGCCGCACCGCGCGCGAGGCGTTCCTCTACTTCTTCGTGGACGACGGGGACCTCACCCGCGTCTTCACCGCCAACATCCCGGAGCTGCTGCGCCGCCGCAACAGCCACGAGACGACGGTGGACCGCAGCGACATCCTCGTCGCGCGCACCGTGCGGCGCGTCCAGCTGGCGGGCCAGGTGCCGCTGCGCACCTACGGCAAGCACCACGTGCTGGTGGTCGCCAGCGCCAGCCCCACGCTCACGCACCCGTCCCAGCTCACCGCGCAGGAGCTGTCGCGGGCGCAGCGCTACACCTTCGACTATCCCCGTGCGTCGCTGCAGAACGTCTGCCGCCTGACGGCCGGGTACCGCCGTGACGCGGTGCTCGCCTACAAGTGGAACTTCGAAGGCAGCCGCTTCGAATGCGAATGGAACTAGGAGTGACCCGCACCATGAACACCCGCCGCCTGCTTCTGTCCGCCTGTCTCGCCGCTTCGCTGTCCGCCTGCACGGGCCCGCGCGCCTTCACGCGTGGCACGTACGAGGACCCGAACACCATCGAGATGCTGTCGGACCGCTTCAACGAGAACGACCTGCAGCTCATCGCGAAGAAGATGGCGGAGTCGCTCGCCACCTCGGCGCGCTTCTCCCAGCCCCGGCCGGACGGCTCGCTGCCCATCGTCCTGGTGGGCAAGCTGAAGAACAGCACCTCCGAGCACATCGACATGCGCTCGCTGGGCGACAAGATCCAGACGGCGCTGGCGCAGACCGGCCGCTTCGCCCTGGTGGACCAGCAGGCGCGCCAGGACATCGCGGAGGAGTACGAGTACCAGCAGTCCGGCTACGTCGACCCGAACGCCGCCAAGGGCCCGGGTCAGCAGACGTCGGTGGACTTCCTGATGACGGGCGACCTCGCCTCCATCATCCAGGAGGTCGGCCGGGACAAGCTCGTCTATTACAAGATGACCGCGAAGCTCAGCAACGTGCGGACCGGCCTCATTGAATGGACGGACGAGAAGCAGATCCGCAAGAAGTTCGAGAAGCGCGGCGTGAGCTGGTAACGGGCGGCACCCTTCCATGGCCATCCACTCCCGCAGCCCAATCCGCCTGAGCGGGTGGGGCGCGCTCGCGCTCGCGAGCGTGCTCCTCCTGTCGTCGGGCTGCGCGGGTGACTATGTGGCGCGCACCCGGGGCGTGCGGTCCGCGTACCAACAGGGGGACTATTCGCGCGCGCTGTCCTCCCTGGAGGCCGCGACGAAGGAGGGCCCCGAGCAGGACCGCCTGCTGGTGCTGATGGACAAGGGCATGGTGCTGCACGCCGCCGGGCAGTGGGCGGAGAGCAACGCCGTGCTCGAGGAGGCGGAGCGGCTCAGCGAGCAGCTCGACAGTGTCTCCGTCAGCGAGGAGGCGAAGACGCTCGTCACCAACGAGCGTCAGCGCGCCTACCGCGGGGAGGACTTCGAGAAGCTGATGATTTCCGTCCTCCAGGCGCTCAACTACGTGGGGCTGGGCGACGACGAAGCCGCCATGGTGGAGGTCCGCCAGGTCAACGAGCGCCTGGAGAAGATGATTGCCGAGGAGAAGAAGCCCTATGAGCAGCTCGCCATCGCGCGCTACCTGGGCGGCGTCATCCGGGAGGACCAGCGGGACTGGGATTCGGCGTACATCGACTACGCGAAGGCCTATGAAATCGCGCCACGCAAGGACGCGCTGGCGGAGCCCCTGCTGCGGCTGGCGAAGAAGGCGGGCCGCGACGACGTGTACGCGCAGTTGCTGGCGAAGTACCCGGACGTCCCGCATGCGCCGCTGGCGCCGGACGAGGGGCAGCTCGTCGTCGTGGTGGAGGCGGGCCTGTCTCCAGAGAAGCATCGCAACGCCAGGGACCCGGGCGGCGGCGGCGCCCTGATTGAAGTCCCCGTCTACCGGAAGAGGGGACTCGCCCCGCCGGTGAGCGTGGCCTTGGAGGGCGAGTCGAAGCAGGCGGTGACGGTGACGTCCCTGTCGGACGTGGCCGTGGTCCACCTGGATGACCGGATTGGCCGCCTGCTGGCGAAGCAGCTCGCGGGCGTGGCGGTGAAGGCGGGCGTGGCGGCGGGCGTGGGCGCGCTGACGAAGAGCGATGAGCTGGGCGTGCTGACCTTCCTCGTCCTCAACGCGATGAATGCGCCAGACCTGCGTTCCTGGCTCTCCCTGCCCGCGGAGTTCCAGGTGGCGCGCTTCCGCGTGCCCGCCGGGAGCCACACCGTGCGTGTGATGGCTTGGGGACAGACGACCGAGCATCCCGTGGAGGTGAAGCCGGGCCGGGTGGGGTTGTTGGTGCTCCGGCGCTACTGATTTGGTTTTTTGATGTAGGGTGCGCGCCCCATGTCGCCGGTCCTGGCCACGGTGGCCCTGTATTCCCTCATCATCGTCCTCGGCGCGCTGGCTGGCGCGGTGGTCGTCGTCCTGAACGACCGGACCACCCATCTGGTGCGCTTCCTGGCTTTCGCCGCGGGAGTGATGCTGGGGGCCGCCTTCTTCCACATGCTGCCGGAGGCGTACTCGGGGGGCGGGTGGTGGGCCTTCGCGCTGGTGCCCGCGGGCTTCGCCTTCCTGCTGGTGCTGGAGCGCTACCTCGTGGCGCATGCGGGCGAGGACATCTCCCATGGAGACACCGTGGCGGGCACCGGGCAGGTGGTGCATCCGGGCCACGTGCTGGGGCTCACCGCCTTCCTCGGGCTGTCCACGCACACGCTGTTTGACGGCATTGCCCTGGGCTCGGCGGTGGAGGAGGGCGTGGGCGGCATGGCGATGCTGGCCATCGTCGCGCACAAGGTGCCCTCCGCGCTGTCGCTGGCCTCCATCCTCAAGACGGAGGGGCGCTCGCGGGTCTCCATCCTGTCGCTGTCCACGCTGTACGGGATGATGGTGCCGGCCGGCGCGCTGCTCTACTTCCTCTTCGACGCGATGCTGCAGTTCGAAAGCCTCGCGGCCAAGGCCCTGGCCTTCTCCGCCGGCACGTTCCTCTACATCGCCGTGTCGGACCTGCTGCCGCACGTGCATCGGCACGGCAAGGACCAGCCGGGGCGCAACGTGCTGGCGCTCTTCGTGGGCCTGCTGCTGATGTTCCTGCTCGCGCGCCTCATGGGACACCCAGGGCACCCCGAGCACTGAGCGCCCTTCATGGAAAAACGCACGGACTGGTACGAACACCCGCAGTACTACGAAGCCATCTTCGGCACGGACACCGTGCGCGAGGTGGACTTCCTCCAGACGCTCAGCGAGCGCTTCGGCACGGGCGGCAAGCTGTGGCTCGAGCCCGCCTGCGGCGCGGGACGGCTCGTGGAGGAGGCGTCGAGCCGGGGCCTGCGGGTGGTGGGCTATGACATCTCCGAGGCGATGCTGGCCCATGCGCGCAAGCGCCTGACGCCGGCGCAGCGGCGGCGCGTGAAGCTGGGGCCGTCACGCATGGAGTCCTTCGCCGACCCGTCGCTGGAGGGGCAGGTGGACCTGGCGCACTGCCTGGTGTCGACCTTCCGCTACCTGGACAGCGAGGCCGCGGCGCGCCAGCACCTGCTGGGGACGCGGCGGCTCTTGAAGCCGGGCGGCATCTACGTGCTCGGCTTCCACCTCACGGACTACGCGCGCGCCCGGCCTGAACACGAGCGCTGGGTGGGGCAGGTGGGCGAGGACCGCGTCGTCTGCAACACGAACGAGGGCCTGCCGGAGCAGCGCGCGCGGCGCTCGCCCATGCGCAACCGCCTGCGTGTCACCGGGCCGGACAAGGACTGGCTCATCGAAACCCAGTGGCACTTCCGCACGTACAGCAATGCCCAGGCGGCGAAGCTGTTCCGCGACGCGGGCATGCGGGTGCTGGCCGGGTACACCTTCGACTACGACATGGACGCACCTGTGGAGCGGGGGAGCCTCCGGTTGGACCGCGTCTTCGTCCTCCAGCCGGACCCCGGGTCTGCGTCCGCGCGGAAAGCGCCCAAGACGGCCGCGACGCCCCGAAAACCACGCAAGGTTTCACGATGAGGGCGTTTTAGGCGGGCGGAAGCGGGACTCACGGTGAACTTTGGGCCGCCTGCGTTCTGATGGGACGCCGGCGCGTCCTGCTGAAACGCAAATCGGGCCCCTCCGGGGTGGTTGCGTTCACCCATCCCCCTGGAATCACATGAATGTCGCATCTGGCACGGGACGCGCATGGTGTTTTGCCGTGGCGCTTCGGGAGACCGGGCTGCCCCGCAGTATCGGAGTTTCGGGAACGCGGAAGGAGGGGCCGCTCCTTCCGCGTTCTTCATCTCCGCTACACTCCGTCCCCCTGATGTGGTTCCTGTCGGAGGGCACTGGACGGAGGCGAGTGGATGCAAGACGAGATGGCGCAACTCCTCACGGATTTGCGGGGAGCCAGGGACTTCGAGGCCGCGGCTGCCGCAGCGCTCCGGCGGCTGCAGGCCGTCGCCCAGGAGGCCGTTGCGTCCAGTCGGTACGCAGCCCGGGGCCGGGTGTTGCGCGGCATCGTCCACCTCCGCCCGGGAGAGGCCTACCGCAGCCTGGCCGCGCTGGAGGTAGGGGCAGCGGAGATTACGGATGCCAGTGTGGGCACGCCCTTCTTCACGTCCGCCACGGCGTGGCGCGCGGTGGTGGAGCACCGGTGCGCGGTGTCCATCGACGTGAATGTCGGCACGGTGCAGCCCCATGCGCCCAACGCCCCCGTGACGGGGGACCCGAGCCTGGCGGGCTTCAACAGCAACGAGAGCCGGCAGCGCTTCCTGGGCCGTCACGCGACGCACGTCTGCGTGCTTCCGCTGCGCACGCCGGGCGGTGACATCGAGGGCATGATTTCGCTGGAGGCGGACTGCCTGGCGGCGATGGGACAAGACTTCGTCTGGCTGGACGCGGGAGACCGGCTCCAGCTGCTGGCCGACGTGGCGGCGCCGTACCTGGCCCGGCTGCCGCAGCGGCCCGTGGCCCGGCCGGAGGTGGATGAGTTCCTCCCGGTGGTGGGGCGCTCCATGGCGGAGCTGCTGCCCATCCTCCGCGTCTTCGCGCTTCAGGATGAGACCATCCTCATCAGCGGCGCCACCGGCGCGGGCAAGTCGCGGCTGGCGCGCTGGTGCCATGAGCGCTCCAACCGCCGCGGCAAGCCCTTCGAGACGCTGGACCTGGTGACGGTGCCCGAGGACCTCCAGATGGCGGAGCTCTTCGGCTGGAAGAAGGGCGCCTTCACCGGCGCGGTGCGAGATGCCCCCGGCAGCGTGGCCCGCGCGGAGGGCGGCACGCTGTTCATCGACGAAATCGACAAGCTGTCGCTCAAGGCCCAGGCGGGGCTGCTGCACCTGTTGGAGTCGCGCAGCTACCGGCCGCTGGGCGAGGGCACCGGTGAGCGGCAGGCGGACGTGCGCTTCATCATCGGCACCAACGCGGACCTGCACGCGGAGGTGCGCGCCGGCCGCTTCCGCGAGGACCTCTACTACCGCGTCAACGTGCTGCCGGTGCGCATGCCGGCCCTGCAGGAGCGCCAGGACGAAATCCCCCTGTGGGCGCAGTACATGGTGAACCGCCGGCACCGCGAGCGCTCGCCGGACGGCCACGCCCGGCTGATGAAGGAGGCGGAGCGGCTGCTGGTGGGGAGCCCCTGGCCGGGGAACCTGCGGCAGCTCGACAACATCGTCCGCCGCGCCTACACGCTGGCCATGGTGGAGCACGCGGGCGCCACGGGCGAGCTGGTGCTGCACGAGAAGCACGTCGCGCGGGCGCTCGACTACGAGCAGGCCCCTGGTGCCCGGCCGCTGCCGGAGGCGCTGCGCGCGGCCGCGCAGGCCTTCGTCGCGGAGGCGCGTCGCCGCAATGCCCCGTTGGATTTGGACCTGGCCGATGCCTTCCGCGGCATGGTGCTGGGGCTGGCCATCCGCCAGGTGGGGCGGGACGAGGGCTTCAAGCTGCTGGGCCGTGAGAGCCTGGTGAAGAACCGCAACCACCACAAGGCGCTCAAGCGCGAGCTGGAGAAGGTGGACTCGCTCTACAAGGCGCTGGGCGAGGAGAGCTCGCCCTTCTCCGACTTGCTGTCGGAGGTCGAAGGCGTCTGAGCCGCCGCGGCGCGCGGAACCTACCGGGCGTCGGCGTGGGGGCCCGCGGCGATGCCCGTGGCGCCCCGGGCCAGCTCGTCACACACGAGCGCGTGGAGCCGGAAGGCCATGCGCGCCTCCTGCACCACCTCGCGCGCCTCCTCTTCGTCCAGCGCCAGCCCGTCGAGGCGCGAGTGGAAGCGGACGCGGAAGGCCGCGAGCTCCGCTTCGGGCACCGTGCCGTAGAAGGTGGTGCCCTGGCCTTCCGCCAGCTCGAAGGCGTCCGTGATGCGCCGCGCCCGGCGGTGCCCGCTGAAGACGTCCAGCACGCAGCGCGCGTAGGCATGCGCCACCAGCAGGTGAGGGGCGTCCTCGGACACTTCCCGGATGCGCTCGGCGTGCAGCCGCGCCTCCACGCAGGCGAAGGTGTCCGTCCGGGACTCGCCGCAGAAGTACGTCAGGTCCGCTTCCAGCGCGGAGGCCAGCCGCAGCTCGGGCAGCAGCAGCGCAGTGGTGAGCGGGGTGCTCATGACGTGGGGCAGCGCCGCTTCGAACGCCGTGTAGAGCGTGTGGAGCTGCCGCAGGTGGCTCACGTAGTGCTGCGCCCGGACGTACTGGCCGTAGAGGCCGCCGTCCCACGCGTCGAAGAAGAGGGACTGGATGAACAGCGAGCGCTCCGCCTGCTCGGCCAGCTTCGCGGTGTCTTCCGCCAGCAGCTCGGACAGGGGCGCCGGGGCGGTGGCCCGGGGCAGCGGCGTGGGCGCCGGGTGCCGGGGCTCCACCAGCCGCTTCACGCGCGCGGACACCTCCGTCCGCGGCAGCCGCAACGTGCCGGTGGCGCTCACTGCTTCCACCCGCCGGCCCGCGCGCTCATCGCCAGGGGCTCGGCGTCCTCATTCGACAAGGCCTCCAGCGGCGTCCCCAGCTGCTGGAGCGCCTCCGCCAGCGTCACCCCGATGGCGCGGAGGACCTCCTCCTCCACGCGAATCGTCACCGGCCCCATGGCCAGGTGGATGTGCCCGCACGAGCACTGCGTCACTTCCGCGCATGGACCTCGCGCCAGCACCGTCTTGCCGCATCCCTGACCGGGCATCGTCGTCATCCTTGATTTTGATTTTGAGTATCGAAATCAAAATGATGATGCACCAAAGGCTTGCGGAGAGCAAGCCCCGGCCTCTCCTCGACTTGAGGTGAGTGTGGGGAAGTGGACCGGCGTCCGACGGTGGGGGCGTCAGCGGCCCAGGGGCTGGCGCTGCGCGTCCCGTAGACCCACCAGCACGCTGGCGCCGCTGGCCGCCACGCGCAGCTCGCCGTAGCGGGCGCCCTCGTAGCGGTCGGCGTGGCCTTCCTGGAAGAAGAAGGCCTCCGCGCCCAGTCGGTAGCGCCCCTTGCGCAGGCGGTACCGGAGCTTGAGCTCGCCGGGCGCCAGCGGCGCGTCGGGCGTGTCGAAGCGCGCGAAGGTGCCCACGCCCTTCGCGTCCAGCCGCAGCACCAGGTTCCCATCGGTCGCGGTGGTGGTGGGGTGCGCGCGCCGCTCGCGGCTGATGGCGTAGTCCAGCACCATGTAGTCGCCCTGAATCAGCGAGCGCGGGTCGACCGGGGCCAGCTCCAGCAGCACCGGCGTGCCCGAGCGCAGCACGTGCTCCTTCTGGATGACGAGCCCCGTGGGGACGAGCAGCGCGATGGCCAGCCCGCCGAAGATGACCGCCGTGCGCGACATCACCGCACCTCCGTCGCCGGGGCGGGGAAGCGCCGCAGCAGGAATGAACGCAGGCCCAGGAACACCAGGCCGCTGCCCATCAACGCCAGCGACTTGGCCAGCAGCGTGAGGCCCAGGTCGTAGTAGTACCAACCGCCGGACGCGAGCAGGTACGCCACCGCCAGCCCCAGCAGCACGCTGCTGCGCCGGTGGAAGCCGAGCACCAGCATGCCCACGGCGGTGATGACCGCCGGTGTATGGGGTGTGAGCACGGCCACCAGCGTCAGCGCCGCGAACACCGCCGCGCCCGCCACGCCGGTGGGCTCCAGCGCCAGCTCCCGCAGCACGCGCCACGCCGTGTACAGCGTCAGCGCCGTCAGGCCCAGCGTCAGCACGGCATCCGGGAGCGCGGAGACGGTGTCGAAGAGGTGCCGGGCCACGTCCCGCATGCCGCGCGCCAGCAGCACGCCGGGGATGGCGCACGCGAGCGCGAAGGCCACCGGCCCCACCAGCTCGCCCGGGTTGCCCCGACGCAGCCGCGCCTGCTCCAGGAAGAGGACGTGCATCAGCGCCGCGCAGCCCAGAATCAGCAGGTCCAACGCGAAGCCGCCCACCAGGTGCCAGGCGAGGAACCCGGCCGCGCCCACCACTCCCAACGTGCTCAGGAAGCGGAGGATGGCGTCCGGGTAGACGAACAGCAGCACGCCACTGATGACCAGCACCAGCGCCGCGCCGACGTCTTCGTTCTTCGTTTCGATGGCGAAGCTGACGGAGGCCATGGCGGCGCCGGCCAGGCACAGGGCCAGCGCGAGCTGCTCCACGAAGACGCCGCGCACCGTGCGACGCAGCATCGTCGCGCCCGTGCACAGGCCCAGGCCCACCACGCCCATCACCACCTCTTCCTCCCAGAGGCCCGCGCAGGCGAAGAAGCTCAGCACGAAGAGGGCGGACAGCCAGGCGCCGACGCCGGCGAAGGCCTTCACGAACCAGGGCACGGCCACGGACTGGCGCTGGTGGGCTTCCAGGGCCACGCGGGCGCGGTCCACGGCGTCGGGCGCGAGCTGGCCTTCGGCCTGGAGCGCGTTCAGCACGTCCTGCAACGAGGGACGCAGGGCCATGTCAGGACTCCTCCGTGGCGCCGGTGACGCGGGCTTCGTGCCGCAGCCACCACACCGCGAGCGCCACCTGGGCGATGACGAAGAGCGGCAGCACGAAGAGGCCCAGGACCTCCACGTCCTGGTAGGAATCGAAGACGACGCTGACGGCGCCGGAGGTCAGGAGCGTCATCCCGCTCACCGCGCCGAGCGTGAGCATGAACAGCTCGCCCTTCAGGTGCCGGTGCAGGGCATATTCGGCCGCGAGCGAGGCCAGGACCAGGAGGAGCGCCACCACGGCGCCCGCGGGGGCTCCCGACGGGTGCATGATGAATGGCACCGAGGCGACGAGCACCGGGGCCACCGCCATCACCGCCAGCACCCGAGGCACCCAGCGCGCCTGGAGCCAGGACACGCGCAGGTTGGCGAAGTGCTCGTAGGTGGCCCAGGTGAAGCCGTTGAGCCCGCCCAGCACCACCGCCAGCCAGTACGTCTGGTCCGGCTCCGTCTCCAGCACCTGGTCCCAGAAGAGGATGACGCCGGTGTTGACCAGCACCAGCGCCAGCAGCCCCAGGGGCGCGAAGCGGGATGCGGCCACCCAGGGCAGGATGAGCACGGCCCAGCCGATGAACAGCTCATACGGGTCCGCGCCCGTCTGATACGCCTGCCCGTACACGGCCAGCAGCGCGCCCACGAGCACCGAGGCCGCCAGCAGTGACAGCTGGCCTCCCAGCGTCGCGCCTTGCCTCCATGCGCCCACGGCCGCGCCGGTGATGGCCGCCGCGATGAGGCCCAGCTTCGCGAAGCGGTGCATGTCCGCCCAGTTGTACGCGAAGAAGTAGATGACGCCCGCGAGCACCAGCAGCCCGCCCAGGCCCATCAGCGTGGTGGACAGGAAGCGCCGCCAGTCCTGCCGAGGCGGGGTGGCCACGGACAGGTGCAGCGCGCGCTCCAGGGTGGTCGGCGTCAGGACGCCAGCGTCCGCGAGTGCCCGGAGTCGTTCCGGCGTCGCGTCAAGGTCGAGCAAGGGTTTCAACACGGGCGCAGTCTAGCTGTCCGGCGGGGTGGCGCGTCCATCGGCGTGCCTTCGCCCGGCGAAATCGTCGTGGGTGGAGGACCCGAAAATCCCGCGCCTTTCGTATCTGTCTTCGAGGGCGATGGACGGATGGACGGGCCTGGGGCCCGTACCGCCGCCTCGCTCGCCAATCCACAGAAAGGTTTCAACCGTGCGCTCAATGATGAAGCGGCTCTCCCTGGGTGTGTGCATTTCCACGTCGATGGCGTTGCTGGGGTGCGGCGGCGAGCCGATGGACGCCAACGCCATGGCGGACTTGTCGCTGCCCGAGGAGGCCGTGGGCACCACCGCGTCCGCGGTGGAGACGGCCAGTGACTTCCGCATTCGCACCGCCAACCGCTACGCGGGCATCCATGGCTACGCGGCGGGCTTCGGCAACTTCCATGAGGCCAACTACGGCGCGGGCGTGGTGCGTGGCACCATCCTGCTCAAGCCGGGCACCCTGGCGCACTACCTCGCGGTGCCCCGCTCCGCGCTGGGCAACACGGCGCTGAGCGACATCCCGGAGCTGTTCCGCCGCGCGCAGGACTACGGCAACGCGCACGGATTGGGTATCGCGCTGCCCGCGTTCGAGCAGGGCCTCAACGGCTCCATCGTGGAGTATGGCATCAACTTCCTCCACCCCAGCGTCGTCGAGTTCCGCGACGTCCCCGGCTGGGCCATTGGCTACCCGAACGTGAATGACGCTGGGGCGATGATGCGCGCCGCCAACGACTACGCCTCCGCGAACGGCTTCTCCGCGGGCCTGCCCACCTTCCACTCCGCCACGTACAACGGCACGCAGGTGTACGGCATGCACCTCGTCCACGCGGGCTACGCCGACTCGCGGGACGTGCTCGCGGACGTGCTGGCCATGCAGGACCGCTTCAGCTCCGACGCCGCCACCGTCACGGGCGCCAACTGGGCCCGGACGCTGCGGCGCCACGAGGCCGCGCAGGATGCCATCCAGACCTGCACCCACCTGACCAACCTGGAGAAGTCCGGGCTGCGCAATGCCTACCGCAAGGCCATCCACCACACGGGCACGAATGAGGCCGGCATCAACGCGCGGGCGGAGTTGGGTGGAGACGATGTATGGATCAACTTCGGCGTGCTCTTCCCGCAGGGGGACACGGAGATTGCCCAGACGCTCATCCACGAGATGATGCACATCGCCGGTTACTCGCACCCGGACCGCCGCGACGGCATCGACACGCCGTATGACGGGGGCCCGTACTACAACTCCGCGCCGCTGCGCGCCGAGCTGTGCATCGCGGGCTTCCAGAGCATCCACTCGACGCGCGAGTCCAGCCGCGAGCTCCAGGAGCGCTGACGTCCAGCAGGGGTCGCGTCAGTCGCTGGTGACGAGCAGCGGCGTGGTGAGGGGGCGCTCCTCGCAGTCCAGGGGCGTCCCGTCCTCCCACGCCAGCATCAGCAGGTCCGCGGGGCCATCCAGCGCGATGATGGGGTGGTGCCACTGGCCGGGGCGGTAATTCACGCCCTGGCCCGGGCCGCACACGAAGGCTTGCAGCCGGTCCAGGTCCGGCTCGCCGCGCGCGTCGTCCGGACACACGACGACCAGGAAGCGCTGGCACGCGAGCGCCACGAACAGCTGCGTGGAGCAGGGGTGGCGCTCCAGCAGGCGCACCTCGAAGGGCAGGGACTTCGCCACGGAGCGGAACACCGCCAGGTTGGGCGCTGCCTGGGGCCGCGTGCCCGTCAGGTTCGCCACCTGGTCATACCGCGTGGCCGTGCCCTGGTTGGCGCTGTTGCCCCCCGCGAGCTCCAGCCCGATGACGTCGCCGAAGGGCGCGAAGGACTCCTTCGTGAGTGGTCGTGCGCGGATGGGCAAGCTCATGCGGTGTCTCCCTCAGTCCCGTGAGTCGTCGTCGTCCACGAGCATCATCCCGTGCTTCGTGAGCAGCTTGCGCAGGTACACCCGGGCGATGCCCGCCTCGCGGGCCGCGCGGGAGATGTTCCGGTCGCAGCGCGCGATGAGGCCCTGGAGGTAGTCCCGCTCGAACACTTCGATGAGCCGCTCCTTGGCCTCCTTGAAGGGCAGCTCCGCGTCGAGCGCCCCTTGCGGCCTCCGGGTCGAACCCGAGCGGGCCTCCATGGGCGGCAGGGTGTCCTCGCCCAGGTGGATGGCCTGCTCCACCACGTTGCGCAGCTCGCGCACGTTGCCGGGCCAGGGGTACTGGGCCAGCAGGGCGCGCGTCTGCTCGGACAGCGCGCTGGGCGGGCGGCCCAGCCGCTCCAGCATGGCGTCAATGAGCAGCGGCAAATCGTCCACCCGCTCCCGCAGCGGCGGTGGGACGACCTTGAGCACCGCCAGCCGGTGATAGAGGTCCTTGCGGAACCGGCCCTGCTGCACGGCCTGCTCCAGGTCGACGTGCGTGGCCGCGACGACGCGCATGTCCACCGTGCGGTAGTCGTTGGCGCCCACGCGCTTCACCTGCCGGCGCTCCAGCACGCGCAGGAGCCGGGGTTGCAACTCCAGCGGCAGCTCGCCGATTTCATCCAGGAAGACGGTGCCCCCCTGGGCACGCTCGAAGGCCCCGGCGCGCTCGGCCTGGGCCCCCGTGAAGGCGCCCTTCACGTGTCCGAAGAGCTCCGACTCCATCAAGGAGGGCGGAATCCCGGCGATGTCCACGATGATGAAGGGCCCACTGGCCCGCGGGCCTTCCTGGTGGAGCGCCTCCGCGCACAGCTCCTTGCCCGTCCCCGTCTCGCCCTGGACGAGCACGTCCCCGCCGCCCGCGGCCACCCGCTCCAGGACGGTGAACAGCTCGCGCATCCGCCCGCTGGCACCCACGAGCGCGCCGAAGCTCCGCCGCGAAGACAGCGGCATGGGCCGCTCCCGTGAGTCCTCTGGCACCACCTTGAGCACGACGGTGCCCAGCGTCAGCGACGCCCCGGGCCGCACCTCCAGCTCGGTGAAGCGCACCCCTTCATGGAAGGAGCCGTTGCGCGAGCCCAGGTCGGTGGCCACCACCCGCTCGTCCGACACCTCCAACTGAAGGTGCCGCCGGGACACGACGCGGTCCGTCAGGACGATGTCGCACGTGGAGGACGTGCCGAGCCGGAGCACCCCCGGGCGCAGGACGTGGCTGTGTCCCGCCTGCTCCCCGGAGAGCACCAGCAGCTTCAACCGCAAGGGGCCGCGCCGCGCCACCGGGACGGGCGCCGTCTGGACCAGCGCGTCCACCTCCGTGTCCATGTCACCTGGTTCCGCCACGGCGCGCAGGCTACCACCTCGCCCATGCGGGGGAGGGGGTGACAACTGTTGTTGCCACCTGACAACCGCGGTTATCAGGCCTGCCGGAGCGCCATTCCGGGCGTCCTCCTCCAGGCGTGTGCCTCGCCCTGGCTCCGACGGCGCTGGCGGGCCCTGGCACACCGACTGCAGTGACCTGGCTCCGCTTCGAGAACGACACCACCGAGCCGCCCACCCGCGATGTCTTGCCTTGAATGGCCAGACACCTCGCGGGCGGGCTTGTTTGTTTTTGATTCGGGCTCGTCCCAATCGGAAGCGCGCGAAAACAAATAAAAACACCGCGCGAAACACCGCACGTATCCGACAGAGAATGTTCATGTAGTCAGCGCGCGGGGCTTTCGGCTGAAACGGCCACCTGCCCCCAATTCAAACCATTGTAGCAATCACTATCAGGAGTCACGACCATGAGCCTGTCCATCGCGAAGTCCATTCAGTGCAACGGCTTCTCCGGCAACACCCGTGGCTGCGGCCCCACGGACCGCTACCAGGCGGCCTACCAGTCGATGGACCCGTCCAAGGCGGCGCAGACGGTGCTCAAGCACTTCGACGCCATCGAGGGCGTGGGCATGAACGCCAGCGGCAAGGGCGCTGGGGACAACAACATCGGGACGTCGGAGCTCAAGCGCGTGGCGGACCCGAACAGCGGCTTCCCTCCCGAGGTCCGCGCCGCCGCGAAGTGGGTGCTCGACCATCCCATCGCCCTGCGCTCGCTGGACCAGGGCGCCAGCAAGGCCCATGGCGGCAACAACGAGGTGCACCTGAGCAAGGCGGACCTCCAGGCGCGCGCGGGCAATGCCTCGGACTGCGGGGCTCCGCAGCGGCCTGTCCTCCCGCAGCGTCCGCCGCTGTGCGGCTCCGGGTTCGGAGGAGGCTTCGGAGGAGGCTTCGGCGGCGGAGTCGGTGGCCCGGGCGGCCTGCCCAACCCCCACCGTCCCAACCTGCCGCCGCGGCTGGACCTGTGCGGTCCTCAGTCCCGCCCGCCCTTCGGCGCTGGCCGCCAGGAGCCCATGGACGTCTACAAGGCGGCCCAGACGCTCAAGGACCACTTCCACTTCGCCGAGGGCGTGGGCATGAACGCCAGCGGCAACGGCGCCGGGGACAACAACATCGGCATGTCGGAGCTCAAGCGCGTGGCGGACCCGAGCAGCGGCGCGCCGAAGGAGCTCCGTGAGGCGGCGCAGTTCCTCATCAACCACCCCACGGCGCTGCGCTCGGTGGACCAGGGCGCCAGCAAGTCCAAGTCCAGCAAGGAGGTCCACATCAGCCTCCAGGACCTGGAGTCCTTCACGGCGAAGGCGCCCCGCCGCGAGACGCAGTCCAACCGCCTGGACCTGGCGCAGTTCATGGGCCGGGCGAGCATCTGGGGCTGAGTTCGCCCGCTGCCCCGGCTGCCCACCCGTCACGGGCCGCCGTGGCGCGCTGAAGGTGACTGGGAGCCGGGCCCTGGGGGGCGCCCGGCTTGCCACCTCCTGACACTGGCGCCTCCGGGGGGGAGGGCCCAGTGTCAGGGCATGGCAACCATCGACATCACCAAAGCCAACTTCAAGGAACTCGTCTCGAAGGAGGGAATCGTCCTCCTCGACTGGTGGGCCGAGTGGTGCGCACCGTGCCGCACCTTCGCGCCTGTGTTCGAACAGGCGAGCACGAAGAATCCGGACCTCGTCTTCGGCAAGCTCGACACCGACGCGGAGGTGGAGCTCGCGGGGGCTTTCGCCATCCGCTCCATCCCCACGCTGATGGTCTTCCGTGACGGCATCATGTTGTTCGAACAAGCGGGAGCGCTGCCGGCCAATGCGCTGGATGACCTCATCCGCCAGGTGCGCGCGCTCGACATGAACGAGGTGCGTCAACAACTGGTGGAGCGCCAGGTACAGCAGGGCGCGCCGCCCCAGGCCTGAGACGGCACACCGCTGTCCAGCGCGAAGACGGGCGGAGCCTCCCGGGGGGAGAGGTCTTCCGCCACGTCTTCGTTTCAGCTCAGGACCTGCACCTTGCCGTGGTCGTCGCAGTGGCCGTCGTGCGGGTGATGCAGGTGACCTTCCACGAGATAGTCCATGTGGTCCCCGTGCGGCACGGCCACATGGCCACACGAGGGACCGTGACGGTGCGTGGCCTCATGGGCACCACAGGCGTGCTGCGGCGTGCATTGCGCGGGGTTGCGCGCGTCCTCGGAGAGGGTGCACTCGTCGGTGTGGTCCGAGTGCGGGTGGTGCAGGTGCCCGTCGTGCAGATAGTCCACGTGGTCCTGGTGCTGGATGGCGGGATGGCCACAGCCCTTGGCGTGGACGTGGTCATGGTGCGCGTGCATCTTGTGATTCATGGCAGCCTCCCTGGCGGTGGTGTCCGCGCGGGACACGGCGGGACGGTTGCCATCCAGGAAGGCCAGGACAAGCGCCGCCAGGACGAACCCCGACCGCCGGACCAGCCCGTGTCACCTGGACGCCGCCGGGCGGCTGCGCGCCGTGCGCCCGTCAAGGCTCCTGAGGCGCGGCGAGGAACGCCTTCAACTCCGGGAGCACGCGCTCCGGGCGCTCCTGGTGGGGGCTGTGGCCCGCGTCCAGGCGCAGGAGCCGGGCGTTGGGGAGGCGCCGCGCCGCCTGCTCGGCGATGGAGACGGGCAGGGTGTCCTCGCGCTCGCCCCAGACGAGCAGCACCGGCGCCGTCAAGGCGTCGAGCTTCTCCGCGCGATGGAAGACGGGGCCCGCCACGGGTACGAGCCGGTTGAAGGCCCGGGTGGCCTCAAGGCTGGCACCCGGACGGGTGAGCAGCTCATACTCCAGGGCGCCCAGCCGCTCACCCAGCGGCGTCGGAGGGGGCGGCATCATCTGGGCCCAGGCCCAGGGGCCCAGCGAGCGCGCCAGCCGTTCGGGACCGGCGCGGAAGAAGAGGCGGGCCTTTCGTGTCATCTCCGGCCCCAGGCCCATGGCGTCCACGAGGGCCAGCCGCTCCACGGGCACCCGGCCGCGCAGCGCGAGCTCCAGCGCCACGAGACCGCCCAGCGAGTGGCCCACCACGGCCACCGGGCCCGGGGCGAGCTGGGACAACAGCGCCTCGATGGGGGCGGTGAAGAAGGCCGCCGCGTCCTCGCCGGTGGCCAGCGGGCCTTCGGGGGGGGACGACATGCCGAAGCCCGGCAGGTCCACCGCCAGCACACGGTGTCCCCGGGCCAGGACCGTCAGGTAGGTGAACCACTGGGAGGCCGCGCCGCCTCGCCCGTGGAGCAGCACCACCGTGGGGCCGGCGCCCGCCTCCAGGACCCGGAGGGCCCCGCCGCCCGGCATCCAGTGAACCGTCACGACCACCGCGGGGGCCAACTGGGCCAGCAGCGCGGCCTCCACCGGCCCCACCGAGGGGGCCTTCATGCCGGCGTCCTCGACACCGCCGTCCGTCGGGAGTGGAACAGGGGTTGGCGTGGCGGCTGTGAGTGGTACATGGGGAGGACACTCCAGGAGGGGCGGACGGGCGGGCAACATACTGGAATGCGTGGCCCTCAGCGGTGTTGAGCCGGATACCCTGTAAACCCTAGGCTGCCCGCCGCCAGTCCGACACGAGGCGACATGAACACCGACATTCGCGCGCTCACCGAACGCGTGCAGCAGGAAAGCAGCTTCGTCGAGGTCCTCAACCAGGAAACCAGCAAGGTCATCGTCGGGCAGCGCTACATGCTGGAGCGCATCCTCATTGGCCTGCTGTGCAACGGACACGTGCTGCTGGAGGGCGTGCCCGGCCTCGCCAAGACGCTCACGGTGCGCACCGTGGCGGATTCGCTCAACGCCACCTTCATGCGCATCCAGTTCACCCCGGACCTGCTGCCCGCGGACGTGGTGGGCACCATGATCTACAACCAGCAGGCGGCGAACTTCACCGTCCGCAAGGGCCCCATCTTCGCCAACATCGTGCTCGCGGACGAAATCAACCGCGCCCCGGCGAAGGTGCAGTCCGCGCTCCTGGAGGCCATGGCCGAGCGCCAGGTCACCATCGGCGACCAGTCCTTCCCGTTGCCCACGCCCTTCCTGGTGCTGGCGACGCAGAACCCCATTGAGCAGGAGGGCACCTACCCGCTGCCCGAGGCGCAGGTGGACCGCTTCATGCTCAAGGTGAAGGTGGGCTACCCGACGCGTGATGAAGAGAAGATCATCATGGACCGGATGTCCGGCGGCTCGTCGCCGCGCGCCCAGCGGGTCATCGACCTGCAGCACCTGGTCCGTGCGCGCGAGCTCGTCCACCACATCTACATGGACGAGAAGGTGAAGGAGTACATCCTCAACGTGGTGTTCGCCACGCGTGAGCCTGGCAAGTACGGCCTCAAGGATTTGGCGGACTACATCCAGTTCGGCGCGTCGCCGCGCGCCACCATCGCGCTGGCCCAGGCGGCGCGCGCGCACGCCTTCCTGCGCCACCGCGGCTTCGTCACGCCCGAAGACGTGAAGGCCATTGCCTTCGACGTGCTCCGCCACCGCGTCGCCATGACGTACGAGGCGGAGGCCGAGGACCTCACGCCGGAGAAGATCATCCAGCGCGTGTTCGACCGCGTCGAAGTCCCCTGACCCTTCCTCCCCAAGCCCGCCAGGCGCCCCGTGCTTCCCAAGGACCTCATCCGCCGCATCCGCAAGCTGGAGATTCGCACCCGCAAGGTGGTCTCCGACATGCTCGCCGGCCAGTACCACTCGGTCTTCAAGGGCCGGGGCATGGCCTTCTCCGAGGTGCGCCAGTACCAGCCCGGTGACGAGATTCGCATCATCGACTGGAACGTCACCGCGCGCATGGACGAGGCCTACGTCAAGGTCTTCACCGAGGAGCGCGAGCTGACGGTGATGCTGGTGGTGGACGTCTCCGCGTCGAAGGAGTTCGGCTCGCGCGAGCGCACCAAGTCGGAGATCGCCGCGGAGGTGGCGGCGCAGATCGCCTTCAGCGCCATCGCCAACAATGACAGGGTGGGGCTCGTCCTCTTCTCGGACCGGGTGGAGAAGGTGGTGCCGCCGCGCAAGGGCCGCACGCATGTGCTGCGGCTGGTGAGCGACATCCTCACGTTCCAGCCGCAGGGGCGGGGGACGGACCTGTCCGCGGGGCTCAACTACCTGACGCGGGTGGCGAAGCGGAAGGCGGTGACGTTCCTCATCTCCGACTTCCAGGCGCGCGACTACGAGAAGCCGCTGCGGCTGGTGGGGCGCAAGCACGACCTGGTGCCGGTGGTGGTGGCGGACCCGTTGGAGGAGGCCTTCCCCCGGCTGGGGCTGGTGGACATGGAGGACCCGGAGACGGGCGAGCGCTTCGTCGTCGACACCAGCGACCCGCGCGTGCGGGGGCGCTTCGCCCGGGCCATGCAGGCCGCGCGCGACGAGCGGCGCAAGCTGTTCAAGAAGCTGGAGCTGGACCACGTGGAGCTGCGCGCGGGTGATGACCACGGCAAGGCGCTGGCGAACTTCTTTCGCGCGCGGGCTCGGAGGATGGCGGCATGAACCGGCGCATCCCCTTGCTGGCGGTGTGGCTCGTGGTGGCGGCTCCGGTGGTGGCGGCTCCGGCGTGGGCCCAGGCCCCTGCGCCAGAGGCCGCGGCGACGGAGCAGGTCGAACCCCAGCACCTGTCCGTGCGGCTGGAGCCGCAGCAGGTCCGCATTGGCGACCCCTTCGTCTACGAGGTGGTCATCACCCATCCGAAGGACCACCGCTATGAGCTGAAGGTGCCCCAGGAGACGGGGGACTTCGAGTTCCTGGACCAGACGCGCCAGCGCCAGGACGGGCCGGACTCGGCGACCACCACCTTCCGGGTGCGGATGTCCGCCTTCGCCCTGGGCTCGGTGACGGTGCCGGCGCTGCCCTTCGACGTGGCCACGCCGGAGGGGCCCAAGGCGTTCACGGTGCCGGGCCGCGCGGTGGACGTGACGTCCACGCTGCCGCCGGACGCGGACGGGCAGGGCGCGGACCTCTTCGACTACAAGCCGCCGGAGGAGGTGCCCATCCGTTCGTGGCGCCTGGTGCTCACGGTGCTGGGCGTGCTGGCGGCGGCGCTGCTGGCGTGGGTGCTCTTCCGCTGGTGGAGGAACCGGCCCAGGCACGTGGAGGTGGTGCCGGTGCTGCCCCTGGACGTGCGCACCCGCAAGGCGTTGGACGCGCTGAAGGCGGAGGATTTGCCCTCGCGCGGCCGGGTGAAGGACTTCTATTTCCGGCTGTCCGAAATCGTCCGTGGCTATCTGGGCGAGCGCTACGGCTTCGAGGCGCTGGAGTGCACCAGCTCCGAGCTGATGGCGTCGCTGCGGCGCATGTCCACGCCGGGGCTGCCAGAGGACAAGCTGATGCGCTTCGTGTCCGAGTCGGACATGGTGAAGTACGCGCGCGCGGATTCCTCGGCCGACGCCTGCCGCGACGCGCTGGCCTTCGGCTACTCGCTCATCGACACGACGTACGTTCCGCCACCGCCGCCCCAGGCTCCCGACAATGCCGCCGCTCCCCGCGTTCAATAACCCAGAGGCGCTCTGGGGGCTGCTGCTCGTGCCGCTGCTGCTCTGGCAGGCCTGGCGGGAGCGGCGCGCCCGCGCCACGCTGCGCTTCTCCGCGGCGCATGTCTTCGCCCACAGTGGCCGCGGCCTGCGCACGTACCTGCTGCCGCTGCTGCCGCTGTTGCGCGTGGCGGCGGTGGCGGCGGCGGTGCTGGCCATCGCCCGGCCGCAGGTGCGCGACTCGCGCGTGCGGGACTTGTCGGTGGAGGGCATCGACATCGTGGTGGCGTTGGACCTGTCCACGTCGATGGAGGCCGGTGACTTCCGTCCGCAGAACCGCATGCACGTCGCCAAGGAAGTGCTGAGCGAGTTCATCGCCAACCGGGTGAACGACCGCATCGGCCTGGTGGTGTTCGCGGGCGCGGCGTACACGCAGGCGCCGCTGACGCTGGACTACGGCGTGCTGAAGGAAGTGGTGAAGCAGCTGCGCACGCGCGTGCTGGAGGACGGCACCGCCATTGGTGACGCGCTGGCCACGTCCCTCAACCGCCTGCGGGACTCGGAGGCGAAGAGCCGGGTGGTGGTGCTCATCACCGACGGCGACAACAACTCCGGGAAGATCTCGCCCATGGACTCGGCGAACATGGCCCAGGCGCTGAGGGTGCCCATCTACACGATTCTGGTGGGCAAGGGCGGCAAGGTGCCCTTCCCGCAGGGCACGGACCTGTTCGGCAACACCGTGTGGCGCGACACGGAGATTCCCATCAACCCGGAGCTGATGCAGGACATCGCGGACCGGACCGGCGGCGAGTACTACCGCGCCACGGACCCGGAGCAGCTGCGGGAGGGGCTCCAGAAGGTGCTGGACTCGCTGGAGCGCTCGAAGCTGATGGAGGGCGGCGCCAGCGCCACCTACCGCGAGGAGTTCCATCCCTTCCTCCTGGCCGCCTTCGGCCTCGCCGCGCTGGAGCTGCTCCTGCGCGCCTCCTTCCTGAGGGTCTTCCCGTGACGCCCGTGGAACCCTGGCGCTTCACCGTGCTCGGTTACCAGGCGGGGCTCGCGCAGCCCTTGTTCCTGCTGCTGGTGCTCGTGGGCGTGACGTTGGGCCTGCTCGCGCTGGTGGGGGCGCTGCGGCGCCGCTCGCGCGTGCGGGCGCTGCTGCATGAGCGCCACGCGGAGCGCTTCACGCCGGGCGTGTCGGTGTGGCGTCCGGCCACGCGGGGCGGGCTGTACGGCCTGGGGCTGGCGCTCTTCGGCTTCGCGCTGGCGCAGCCGCAGTGTGGCACCAAGAGCGAGCTGACGAAGCGGCGCGGTATCGACGTGGTGGTGGCGCTGGACGCCTCCAAGTCCATGCTGGCGCGGGACATCCAGCCCAGCCGCCTGGAGCGCGCGAAGCTGGAGCTGACCACGCTGCTGGACGAGCTGAAGGGTGACCGCGTGGGCCTGGTGGTGTTCGCGGGGGATGCGTTCATCCAGTCCCCGCTCACGTCGGACTACTCGGCGGTGAAGCTGTTTTTGCGCGCGGTGGACCCGGACGTGATGCCCCAGGGCGGCACCAACGTGGGCGCGGCGCTGCGGCTGGCGCGGCAGGTGCTGGAGAACGCGGACCGCGGCTCGAAGGAGCGCGTGGTCGTCCTGCTGACGGACGGTGAGGACCTGGTGGGCGACGTGGGTGAGGCCACCGAGGCGCTGAAGGACGCGGGCGTGCAGGTGCTGGCGGTGGGCGTGGGCTCGGAATCCGGTGAGCCCATCCCCGTCTTCGACCGGCGCGGCGCGTTCGTGGACTACAAGAAGGACGCCGCGGGGGAGACGGTGATTACGCGGCTGGACCGGGCGGGGCTGACGGCCATCGCCGATGCCACCGGGGGCACCTTCTACTTCCAGCCCCGTGGCGTGGCCATGTCGCAGGTGGTGGAGCGCATCGACCAGATGCAGAAGAGTGAGCTGGAGAGCCGGGTGACGGTCCGCTACGACGAGCGCTTCCAGTCGTTCGCCATTCCGGGGCTGGCCTTGCTGGCGCTGGGCATGTTGCTCTTGCCGTCGTCGCGCCGGAGGCCGTCACCATGAGCGCCGCGAGGACGCGCGCGGCGCGGTGGTTGGCGTGGGGCCTGGTGACGTCGCTGGCGCTGCCGTCGCCCGTGTGGGCCGCGGGGCCGCTGGAGCGGGACCACCCGCTGGTGGAGCAGGGCCGCGAGGCGTACACGGCGGGCCGCTTCGACGAAGCGCTGGAGGCGTTCGAGGCCGCGAAGAAGGAGCGCCCCAACGACGTCACGGTGGACTTCAACCGCGCGGACGCGATGGCCAAGCTGGGGCGCATCGCGGATGCGAAGGCCCTGTTCCAGTCGGTGACGGAGTCCAACCGCGCCGACCTCCGGCAGAAGGCCTGGTACAACCTGGGCAACCTGCACGCGACCACCGGAGACCGGCAGGAAGCGCTGAAGGCCTACCGGCGCGCGCTCACGCTGGACCCGCAGGACGTGCAGGCCCGCCACAACTACGAGGTGGTGCTGCGCAACCTGCCGCCGCCGCAGGACAAGGGCCAGGATGGCGGCACGGACGGCGGCAACGACGGCGGCAGTGACGGTGGGCGTCCGGATGCCGGCGAGGATGGCGGCACGAAGGGCGACGGCGGCACGCCCCAGGACGGTGGCACCGATGGTGGCTCGGACGGCGGTGCCGACGGCGGCGCGGATGGTGGCGCCAGCGATGGCGGCATGGATGGCGGTGCCGACGGTGGCGACGGCGACGGTGGCAGCGACGGCGGCTCCGACGGAGGCGCGGACGGCGGCGACCAGGGCCCGCCGGACAAGGGCGACGGGGGCGCGGACGGCGGCGCGGATGGTGGAGAGGACGACGGAGAGGGTGAGCCCCAGGACGGTGGCAGTGACGGCGGCAGCGCGGGAGAAGAAGCCTCGGAGGAATCCGAGGCGGACGGTGGCTCCAGCGAGTCGGACCTGGACCGGCAGGAGGCGGAGCGCCTGCTGGATGCGATGAAGCAGAATGAGAAGAACCTCCAGCTCTGGCGGTTCCAGCAGAAGAAGAAGCAAAGGAAGCCGAATGAGAAGGACTGGTAGCGCCCTCGGCGTGGTGTTCGCCGTGTTCGCCCTGCTGGCCACCGCGCCGGCGTGGGCGGCCTCGGACGACCTCGATTTCTACCAGACGGCGGACCGTACGGAGGTGGGCACCGAGGACACCTTCCGCCTCACGGTGGTGGTGGTGGATGCGCCCGCCAACGCGCAGGTGAAGTTGCCGGAGTCGGACGACTTCTCCGTCCTCTCCAGCTCGCGCAGCAGCCAGCGCGCCATCTCCCTGTCGGGCGGTGGCCCCGCCGTCATCCAGGACGTCACGCGGCACGTGCTGGTGATGAGGGCCAATCGCGCGGGACGGCTCAAGGTTCCACCGTCGCAAATCACGGTGCGTGGCAAGACGTACCGCACGCAGCCCGTGGAGTTGACGGTCAAGGCCGGCCGGGTGGGCGGTGCGCCGCCCGGGCAGGCGGGGCGTGGGCGGGACCGGCAGCCGGACCCCTTCGCCAGCATCCAGTCGCAGATGCAGCAGATGGAGGAGGCCTTCGGCGACATGGCGGAGGCGGACCGGCCCACGATTCCGCGTGGGGACTCCGACCTCTTCCTGCGCGCCAGCCTGGACCGGGACACCGTGTACGTGGGCGAGCAGGTGACGCTGTCGCTCTACATCTATTCGCGCGTGGACCTGTCCAGCGTGGACGCCGTCACCATGCCCAAGCTGGAGGGCTTCTGGACCGAAGAGGTGGAGAGCCCCACGCAGTTGTCGGGCGAGCAGCGCGTGGTGGACGGCATCCCGTACCGCGCCTACCTGCTGCGCCGCCGCGCCATCTTCCCGGTGAAGTCCGGCACGCTGCCCATCACCGCCGCGGAGGCGGACATCACCACCGGCTTCCTCTTCGCCGGTCACCGCGTGCACCGGGTGTCCAACGCGCTCAAGGTGAAGGTGAAGCCGCTGCCGCCCGGGGGGCCCCAGGACATGCCCAACGCGCACGTGGGCAACTGGCGGCTGTCCATGGACGTGTCCCAGACGCGCGTGGAGCTGGGCCAGCCCGTCACGGTGAAGGTCAGCCTGGAAGGGGTGGGCAACGTGAAGAACGTCACGCCCCCCGCGCTGAAGGGCCCCGCCGCGCTCAAGATTTATGACCCCACCACGACGGACAAGGTGTCGCCGCAGCGCCACCGGGTGCAGGGCCGGCGGGTGATGGAGTATCTGGTGATGCCGCAGCGCACGGGCAGCTTCACGCTGCCCGCGCTGGAGTTCACCTACTTCGACCCGCGCGCCCGCAAGTACGAGGTGGCCCGCACCGACCCCGTGACGATTACGGTGGAGGCGGGCGCGGGAGGCGCATCGTCCATCGCCTCGGCGTCGCCTCAATCTTCGTCGGACCAGGCCAACGAGCAGAAGAACGTGCTGACGGCGGGCGGCCTGCGGCCGGTGCGTTACCAGGCGCGCTTCGAGGCGCCGGGCGTGCCCGTGTGGAAGCGGGGCTTCTTCGTCCCGGCGGTGCTGGCGCCGCTGGGGCTGCTGCTGGGCGTGGCGCTGATTGGCGGCGTGCGCGGGCGGCTGGCGCTGCGCACCGAGGCGGGGCGTGGGCGTCAGCAGGCGAAGGCCGCGCGCAAGCGTCTGGCGGATGCGGAGAAGCGCCAGTCCAGCGCGGACGTGGGGGCCTTCTACGGCGAGGTGGAGAAGGCGCTGCACGGCTTCCTGGAGGCGCGGCTGGGGATGCCGGTGGTGGGCCTCACCCGTGAGGTGCTCGCCGAGAAGCTGACGGCGGCGGGCGCGGATGCGGAGCGGCGCGCCAAGGTGCTCTTCGTGCTGGAGGCGTGTGACTTCGGGCGCTACGGCGGCGGGGGAAATCCGGCCGAGCGACAGAAGGTGATGGATGCCGCCGCGGCGGCCATGGAGGGCTGGGCGTGAGCGGCTACTACACGCCGGAAGAGGCGCAGGACATCTTCCTCAAGGCCAACGAGGCCTACGCGCGCGAGGACTACGCGGCGGCCAAGGAGGGCTACGAGAAGCTGCTGGCGAATGGCCAGGGTGGCCCCGACGTGCTCTACAACCTGGGCACCACGCACCTGGCGCAGGGCGACTTGGGCCGCGCGGTGCTGGCGCTCGAACAGGCCCGCAGAGAAGGGGGGCAGGCTCCAGATTTGGAGGCCAACCTCGCGGTGGCCCGGGCGCGGCAGGTGGACAAGGTGGTGGGCGCCACCGCGGAGGACGCCTTCCTGCCTCGCGTCGCGGCGGCCACGGACGGCCCGGTGGTGGCGTGGACCTTCCTGGGCACCTGGGTGGCGGCCTTCGTCCTCGTGCTGCTCTGGCGGTTGCTGGGGCGGGGCCGGCGCACGGCGGTGGGCGTGCTGGCGGTCCTGCTCTTCGCGGTGGCGGTTCCGTCAGGGTTGCTGGTGGCCACGCACGCCTACGTGGGGGCCACGGTGCACGAAGCCGTGGTGCTGGCGCCCACGCTGGTGGCGCGTGAGCTGCCTCAGCCCGGCGCCCGCTCCATCTTCGAGGTGCACGCTGGCCTCAAGGTGCGCCTGCTCGAAGAGACGGGCCGCTTCGTCCGCATCCGTCTTCCCAACGGCCTGGAGGGCTGGGCCGAGCGGGAAGGCGTGGCCGAAATCTGAGTCGCGCGCGGAGTGTGGGGGGACGCGAAAACCTGGAAATGTCCGCCATTTGGAGGGTAGACTGCCTCCGGAGGAATGGCCGGTATTGCCAGGAGGTCGTGGCCCTGTGTTTTCGGTCGAGGCACTCGTCGGCAAGAACCGGCTGATCATCCGCCTCTGGGGTGTCGTCACGGAGGAGGAAGCGCTCCAGATTGGCGATGCGTCACTGCGCGCGCTCGAGCGGCTCCGGCCGGGGCTCGACATCCTGTCTGACCTGACGGGCGTGACGGCGCTGCCAGAGTCGGGTTCTGGTCAGATTGAGCGCGTCGTTGAAGCGGCCCGGGTCCGCGGCTTCCGCCGGGTGGTGCGCGTGGTGGGGCGCTCCGCCATGGCGGCGGTGCGGTTCCAGCGCAGCAGCCGGAACGTAGGGCACGAGGCCTACCTGGCCTTCTCCCTCGAAGAGGCGGAGCAGCTGCTGGAAGGCGGCTGGCCGTGAGCCACCATGGCTACGCCCGCCTGTCAGTCCTCCTAATCGAAAAGCAAGGCATCCAGTGTGTGTCCGGCTTACGTATGAGGGAGACGGGTGCCATTGCACAATCCGTTGCATCCTCCCTGGTGCGGCTACGCCCCGGAGGGCTATACCGCGCGCGGCGGGTGGCATTGGCATCGTGTTTCGTCCGGAGAACCATGGCTGGCAATTCCCAGGCACCCTTCCACATCCTCCTCGTCGAGGATGAGCCGGTCATCCGGGAGCTGGTGCGCTCCATGCTGAGTGACGGCACCGTGGAGGTGGCGTGCGCCGCCACGGGGCTGGAGGGCCTGAAGCTGGCCAAGAGCCAGACGTTCCACCTCATCCTGATGGATGTGGTGTTGCCGCAGCTGGACGGTATCTCCGTGTGCCGCATCCTCAAGGGGGACCCGGCCACCGCGGGGGTGCCTCTCTACATGCTCACCGCGAAGGCGAAGCGCTCCGACATGGAGAGCGCCACCCAAGCCGGGGCGGACGGCTACATCCACAAGCCCTTCCGAGGCGCCGAGCTGATGGCGCTGGTGGAGCGGCTGCGCGAAGCGGGGCCGAAGCCGGAACTGCCCTGAGTCAGGGCAGGCGCGGGTGGAGGTAGCGCGCCAGGGCGATGAGGTCGTCCCAGTCCAGCTCGCCGAACTCCAGCGCCACACCGTCCACCTCGCGGCGGCGAATCTGGCAGGTGGTGATGATTTCCCGCTCTCCGGGCAGCGGCACCGCGATGGTGAGCTCCCGCGCGGTGTCGGCCGGGTGGGCCATCAGGAACAGGCCCGCCATGGACACGTCCCGGGCGCGCACCATCACCGAGCGTCCCTTGAGGAGCACCTTCACGGGGAGGTTGGCGTCGACGCGCGGGTGAAAGCGCTCGGCAATCTGGGGGCCGCCATCGGTCGTCCTCACCGCGTTCTCCTCTTCTCCACACGACAGGGTGCAACAACTCTGAGGCACTCTGGAGCGGACGCAAGTTTCCAGTCACGGCCGCCGTCCAGCCTCCCGGACGCTCCTCCCGGTCCGCGGAGCGGTGCTGGACCCGCCCTGGCGGCTCAACGCCTGGGAATGTCAGGGGTTAGCGCTGGCACGGCGGCTGAAGTGAGGCCGGGCAACTCTCCGCAGGAGGCTGCCCGTGTCCAATGACAGTCGGATTCCCACGCTGACCATCACCCATACGGTTCCGCGTCAGACGCCGCAGAACGACTTCGGCACGGTGCTGGCGCGCGCGGCGAACGAGGTGGTGCGCTCGGGGGCGGGCCTGGTGGGCGGCATGATTCCGGGGGGGCCCATCGTCAGCGCGGCCGTCTCCAGCATGAAGACGGTGGTGTCGGCGGTGGCGCCCAAGGCGTCGGCGGCGGGGATGCCCGCGACGGCGGAAACGGGGGGCGCGGCGGGCGCGGGGGCCGCGGCGGGCAACCAGGAGGCGTGGGACCTGCTGGAGGCGCAGAAGGTGCTCGCCGCGGAGGGCCAGAAGTTCAACATGGCCTACCTGCAGCTCCAGAACGAGATGCAGAAGGAGAGCCGCGAGCACACCGCTGTCTCCAACATCATGAAGGTCCGCCACGACTCCGCGAAGGCGGCCATCAACAACATCCGCTGAGGAGCGACACCAGCCATGGCCATGGACACGTTGGGGCCGGTGGGAGGAGTGGGCGCGTCGCCCGCGGTGGAGCCCAGCCGGGAGCGATTCAGCAAGGTGTTGGATGAGGTGACGGGGCCCGCGAAGGGCCCTGGGGTTCCGGTGGCCACGGAGGGGCCTCCGAAGCCCGCCCCCACGGCGGCGCCGCGGGGTGTCTCCCGGGCCGAGGGCGTGGGCCCCGCCGCGCCGGGCTGCGCGGACGTGAAGCCGGGCACCCGGGTGGACTCGGTGCAGGCGGCGCGAGCGCAGCAGGCGGCGCAGGTGTTGGACAGGGTGGGGCAGGCGCAGAAGCGGTTGGACCACATCCTTCAGCTGGCGCAGTCCGGCCGCAGCTTCACGCCCGCGGAGTTGCTCGCGTTGCAGGCCCATGTCTACCGGGCGAGCCAGGAGCTCGACCTCGCCGGCAAGGTCGTCGAGAAGGCGACCGGCGGCGTCAAGCAGGTCCTCCAGACCCAGGTTTGAGGAGTACCCGATGCATTCGCATTTCCGTCGCGCTGTCTTCGTCCTCCTGCTCGTGAGCGTCACGGCCTGCCGCGAGCGCATCCAGCATGGCCTGGATGAGCGGCAGGCCAACGAGCTTCAAGCCGTGCTCGTCGAGCGAGGGCTCGACGCGCGCAAGGTCCCCGAGGCGGGCAAGAAGCCTGCGTGGTCCATCGAGGTGGCGGATGAGCACGCCTCGGACGCGGTCCGCATCCTGTCGGAGCTCGGCTTGCCGAGGCCGAAGGAGGAGGTGGGGTGTGACGTCTTCGGCGGAGGCGGGCTGGTGCGCACGCCGTTGGAGGAGAGCGTCTGCCGCGTGAGGGTGATGGAGCGGAGCTTGGAGAAGACGCTCCAGGCGGTGGAAGGGGTGCTGCTGGCGCGCGTCCACCTGGTGGTGCCCGCGCCGCCGAGGGTGGGACAGGCCCCGGGTCCATCCAAGGCGTCGGCCCTGCTTCGCGTGGCGCCGGGTAATGCGGCGCGGGTGCGGCAATCCTCCGAGACGTTGAAGGTCCTCCTCTCGGGGGGGGTGGAGGGCCTGTCGCCGGAAGCCGTCTCGCTGTTGGTGGACGAGGTCTCCACCCGAGTAGAGGCTCCGACGGTGGTGGGCGTGTCGCCGCTGACCCGACTGCGAGCCCTCTTGGCGGTGCTGGGCCTCATGGTGACGGGCCTGTCGGTGGCGCTGGTGCTGGTGACGCTCCGGATGCGGCACTACCGCGACCGGACGCCGACTCCGTCCGCGCCGCCTGGACCGGCACGGCCCGTGTTGTCACCGGGACCGGCGCGGAAGGTGGCGTGAGCGGTCCATGGGGCGCGAACGCATGGAAGTGACACGCGTGGGGCGCAAGCCTCGGCCCGGTCGGAGCTCCGCGTCCGTCAGGGCGGCTGCGCCGACCGAGGAGGTGCCCCGTCTCGTGGGCCCCTTGCCGATTCCACTCGAACGCCTCGCGCT
>NZ_JABXEP010000159.1:0-17723 GCF_013372605.1 Myxococcus sp. AM009 | reverse complement strand
CGGTGGCTATGTCGGAGGGGTTCCACCCGTTCCCATCCCGAACACGGAAGTTAAGCCCTCCAGAGCCGATGGTACTTCGCGGGAAACCGCGCGGGAGAGTAGGTCGCTGCCGGATTCTTTTTGAGAAACCCCCGGTGTCCCTCGTGGACACCGGGGGTTTTCTGTTTTTGGGCCGCTTGGGTTTCGCCCGTCACCGCGGGGGCCGCGCCAGGCGCAGCCTGCGCACGCCGCCCACCGTCAGCAGCGCCGCCGTGGTGGCCAGCACCAGCGGGTGCTCGGCCCGCGCCGCTTCTTTCGCCGCGCCAACCGATTCTGCAGCTGCGAAGCGGGCTCGTGAGCAGCGCGCCGTGTTGCAGTGAACGTCCTGCGTCCGCTGTGAGTCGCTGCCTTCCGCTGCGACTGCCTTTGACGATTTGGAGCTCCGTGTGGCTGGCATCGGCGCGCTCGGCTTGGTTGAGTGTGGGCTCCCCCGCGGTGTTGAGAGGAGCCTCTCGAATGAAGCTGCTTCGTCCTTGCCTTGGCGCGCTGCTCGCGGCCGGCCTCTTCCTCGTTCCCACGAACTCAGAGGCTGCTGTCCGTGTCGGGCTTGGGGCTGACTATTGGATTGATGAGAGCGCGGCCTTCAACTTCACGCTGGGCGTCGAGACGCCGCTCGCGGGGCCTTTGACTGTTGGGGCTCGCTTCGGTGCGATGCTCATCACCGAGGGCAACGACATCGGTGTCCCGGTGGACCTGGTCCTGCGTGCGAACCTCGCCAGGTCCGGCGTCTACCTTGAAGGCATGGTCGGTCCCTGGTTCGTGTTTGGCCGTGGCGACACCTTCCGGGCGCATGCCGCGTTTGGCTTTGGCCTTCAGGGCAAGGCCGCGAGCATCGGTCTCGAGGTGGGCTACCTGGAGCCCAACCCGACCATTGGTCTGCGGCTCGGCTACAAGTTCTGAGCCTCAGTAATGCGGTGGACGCTCGTCATGACGGGCGTCCACCATGCCGGGCTCGGCTTCTAGCTTCTGCTTGAGCCGGTCCACCTCTGCTCGCAGCCGGTCAACGACCTTTTGCTGTTCGTACAGCACGCCGCTGAGCTCCTGCAGCAGTTCCTGCTGGTGCATGTAGCGGATTTCCAGCTCGGCGATTCGCTTCTCGTCCATGGGCACTCACCCATATCCCGGCGAGGCGGCCTGCGTCCCCACCTGGTTGAACCTTGCTCTCTCCACATGAACGTCGACGAACACATCCAGCGTGCCCGTGAGCTGCTCGCTCGGAACCAGCCCGAGATGGCCGAGTCCGCTCTCAGCGACGCCATTGATGCCGCCGTGGCGGCCGAGGACATCGTCCTGCTCACGCGGGCTCGCTTTGCACTGGGGGAGCTGCTCTTCCAGCAGGCGCGCGATGCGGAGGCGGTTCCCTACCTGCAGGCCGTCGTGCGCACCGAGCGCGTCGATGGGGCCGTGGACTTCGAGGTGAAGGCCTCCGCCCGCATGCTCCGGCAGATTCGCGGCAGTGAGCCTCGGGAGTAGGTCTCCGGCCCCTTCGCATCAGGGAATGCTGCAGGACTTCCGAATCAGCTCCGGCTGCCCGGAAAAACGCCGCTCAAGGTCCATTCGCGTGAGCCGGGCGTCGTCGACGCGCCGCTCCTTGAGCTGAATCGCGCAGAGGGCCGCCAGCGCCTTGGGGTCTGCCCGGTCCAGCCGGTCCGCCTGGCGCAGGGCCTCTTCAGCGGTATCCACCCTGCCAAGTCGATGCCAGGCGAGCCCGAGCTCGAAGAAGCCCATGCTGAGCTTGGGGTCCTCGGCCACCGCCGCGCGGAAGAGCTTCACCGCTTCAGTGTCGTGTCCCTCCCTGCTGTGTACCCGGCCTTGTTCCACCAAGAGCCTGGCATGGGGCAGCCGCCCCTCGAGCTTTCGGAGGACGGCCAGCGCCTCGTCGCCTCGCTTCGCCGCGCTCAGCAGGTGGACGTAACGCAGTCCGACCAGCGGGTCGCCGGGCGCCTTGCCATGGGCCCGCGCCATCGCCTCGGCCGCGCCCACGACGTCCCCGTCCTTCTCTTCCAGCTCGGCTCGGAGCAGGTCTGGCCGCGCGTCTCGTGGGGCCAGGGTCTCCGCGCGTGACAGGGCCGTGCTCACACACCGGCTCATCCGTTCGACGTCGCAGATTCTCGCCAGCAGGAGCTGGGTTTCGACCTCCTGGGGATTCCGGCGCTCCGCCTCCCGGGCCAGCGCGTGGGCGTCATCTGGCGCCCCCTCCAGCAGCAGCGTCGCGGCCTCTCGCAGCTCCGCCGGCGTGGCCTTCGCGTCGTCCTTCAGGGGCCGCAGGAACGGGACACGCTGGGACACGCTCGACATGGCCCGTGCGATGGACAGCTGCTGCTCGGGCATGTTCCTGGGGATGAAGAGCGGAATGAGGTGGATGAGCGTCACCACCGTGCACACGATGAGCAGGCTTCGTGTCCCCCGGCTCAGCATGCGGCGACGCGCTCCCTCTGCTCCCTGCACTTCCGAAGCTCCCCGAGGCGGGTACTCCGCCTCACCGGTCATCCTGTTATTACACCGCCCGCAGTATTGGACGTAGCCCCTCGGGCAGCTCCAGGCCACAGCTCCAACACAGCTCGAAGTTGCCGGGGTTCTCTTCGCGGCACCGTGGACACTCCACCGACCGCTCGGCCTGCTCTTGATTCTCCTGGAGCTCCGCCAGGAGGCCCTTCGCGTGCTCGAGGTCGCGCGGCTCCACCCACAGCTCTATCCAGGTCTCCGCGCTCGGAATCTCGCCGCTCAAAGGGGCAAGGGCTTCTCCACGTACCTCTACCGACATACCCATGGCTTCCAGCGCACCCGCCAGAAGCCGTGCTTCTCCCACCGTGCGATGCACGGACAACTGCACGCGCCTCATGCTCCTGTCTTCACAGAAGCAGGGCTCGCCAGCAACCCTGGCCACAGGTTCGCTCCCGCCCGCCCGAGGAGCAGCTTGCCTGGACGGGCGGCACGAGCCGGCGGGCCGGTGCTACTGCTCTTCTTCACGCAACTGGTGCGGCAGCACCGCGTGTGCGTGGCGCGGCGCCCGGGCATGCAGCTCGGCCGTCAGCAGGCGGTCCAGCTCCGCGAGCAGGGTGTCATAGAGGGGACCCGCGCCTTGGGCTGGAAGCCGCTCGGCAGCGACGCGCACGCGGGGAGACTCCTCGTCCTCGAAGGCGAGCGTCACCGCGAGAGCGTCCGGCCCGCCTGCTTGCGGAACCATGACCACGGGTGCCGGGGCCCGGCTCGCTTCTTCGAAGAGCGGGCCCAGGCGCTGGATTTCCGCTCCGGTGAGGTCGCGCTCGCTGACCACCTCACCCTGCTCCAGCACCCTCAGGTGCTTCATGCCCTCCAGGCGGAGCGCCTGTGCGCCCGTGTTCGTTCGCCCACTGCGCTCGTACGTGACCGTCCTCACGCCGCCTCACCTCCTGGGCACGAGGTAGGCACCCTTGTTCGCCGCGGCATCTGGCGAAGCCGTGGCTCGCGCATTCCGTGTCAGGCGCCGAGCGAAGTCGTGTGCTTCCCGACACCGGACGAACACCTCCGCACGAGTGTTCCCACCCGGGCCGCTTCCTAGTTTCGAGCCTCCCCGGCACTTTCGCTTGGGGACTCCCGAGGTAGGTCCATGAGCAAGGACAGCGGCAAGAACCAGAACGACCAGCGCGCCAACTCCAAGAATCCGAACAACCCCGCGCACAAGGCGTCGCAGGACAACCGCTCCAACCAAATGAACCCCAACAGCCCTCGGCAGCCGGGCAACAGCCCGAACGGCGGGAGCAACAACAGCGGGAACAACCCGGCGGGGGGGAACTCCGCGGCGAACTCGTCTGGCTCCTCGCCCAACAAGAGCTGAGCCTTGAAGGCTCCAGGCCCGGGGAGGGTCGGCCCCGGGCCTGGAGACGCATGCTGGCGCGGTGGCAGGTCCGCTTCGCCGTGCCGCCGCGCCAGCATTCAAACAGCGTGGCGTCAGCGCGCTCGGGGCTCGCACTCACCTTCGCCGCGGTAGTGCCCCAGGTTGCGCGTCAGCGCCGTGACGAAGTCGCGCAGCGTCCGCACGTTGCCCACGCCCCCCGTGCCGTACTGGCCCGACGGCAGCTCCGTCAGGTCCACCGCCGCCAGCTCCTCGAGCGTCACCTCGCCGTCGGGACCCGCGATGCCCAGGCTGTCCGCGGCGGCCAGTGCGTCAAAGCGCATCTGCGCGTCTGGCGACTGCAGGTCGTCGAAGAAGAGGTGGTCGCCGTGGATGGTGAGCTGCACCGTCTCCTCGCCGTCCTTGGGCACCGTCACCCCTTCGCCCAGGCCGGGGCTCTCGCAGTGCTCGTAGACGGTGTTGGTGGTGAAGCCCCAGGCGAAGCGCTTGGTCTCATCGCGCTGGGTCGCCGTGCCCTCCAGGTAGACGGAGTAGCCGCCGTCCTTCATCCGCGTGACGTCCGCGGCGTCCGCGTTGCCCGCCACGGCGTTGGCGTTGGGCGCGATGGCGAAGCTGACGTGGTCCCACGCTTGGGCCGGCACGTCGCGGAACGTCTCCACCACCACGGGGCCGGGCTTGTGCACGTCGAACACCCGCGCCTGCGTCATCTCGACGGCCGTCTCGTCGTGGTTGCCGACCTTCACCTCGCCGAGCACCACGAGGAACTTGCTGAAGCGCACCGTCCAGCCGTCCACGATGCCGTCCTCGCCATCCACGGCCGCGGGAATCTCCTGCTCGATGTAGTCCTCGCCGTAGGTGGTGAACGTCACCGTGCCCGCACCGTCACTGCTGCACGCCATCAGTCCCAGACAGGAAAGCCCCAGCATCCACTTCTTCATTGCGCAGCTCCTTCCACCCACGTCACGTCGTAGGCAGTGGTGTCTTCCACGCCGCGCACCAGCGCGTTCTGCGCCTGGCTGTCGGCGGGGAAGGTGTAGACGCCATCCGCGTCCGAATCGGTCGCGGTGGCGAAGTCAATGCGGCCCAGCCACGTCCCCAGGTTCACGGCGATGCGCACGCGGCCCGCCTCCATCCCCAGGGACTTCTCGAAGCGCACGCCCTGGATGGGCTTGGACAGGCTCGTTACCGCGTCGAAGCGCCGCTCCATGCCCTCCTCGTCGCGCGCCGTGCCGCGGACGCGCATCGCCTGGCCGCTCAGCACGCCCTGCGAGTCGGTGGCCTGCGTGGGGGCCGTCAACGTCAGCTCCAGGGAGCCGTACTCGCCCGTCACCGCGCTCGCGTCGCCCAGCGTGGCGCCGGTGAGCAGGTCCACCGTGTGGGTGGTCAGCACCTCGGCCAGCGCGTCGCCCGGTGCGTAGTGCCCAGGGTGGGCCAGGGCCGTGCCGCCCATGAGCGTGTACCAGTCGAAGCGGCGGGCCGTCAGTGCGCGGCCCTCGAAGAAGCGCACCGGGCCCACGGAGAGATGCGCGGACTCCACCGTCACCGTCCAGCCTCGCTCGTTGGCCCCCGTCATGGGCGTGGACGTCACCTCCACGGGGAAGGTGCGCCGCTCCGCTTCGCTGCCACAGCCGCTCAGGGGCGTGGACGCGGCGGCCAGGGCCAGCGCGCCGGTGAGGATGTGTCTGCGATTCATAGGTGGACCTCCAGGGAGAGCGAGGCCATCCGAGGCGACCCCGCGGTGAAATGTCTTGCCGGGACGAGGCTCGCCGCGGCGCCAGGGTCGAAGCGCGAGCCGTAGACGAACTCGCCGTCCCTCCAGCGCGCGTCGAGCAGGTTCGAGACCTCCAGCCGCAGCCCCAGTTCGCCCCGGCGGAGGGCGACGTGCGCATCCGCGAGGAACACGGTGGCGCTGCGCTCACTGAACGGCAGCGGCCGTGGACCGATGAAGGTGAGCCCCGTGCCCAGCGACAGCGTGCTGCCCCCGAGCCACGCCCACGTCAGCGGTCCGTCCCAGCCCACGTCGGCGCGCGCGACGAAGGGCGCGAAGTAGGGCAGCAGCGTGTCCGACGCCCGCACATAGGCGTGGGCGAACGTGGCGCTGACCGAGGTGACGAGCCCGGGCAGTGGGCGCGCTTGGAGCGCGGCGGAGACGCCCGAGCGCAGCGTCTGGCCCGTGTACACGGTGGTGCCCACCGTGTGGTCGAAGAAGAAGTCGTTGTCCACCTGCGAGCCGAAGAGGCTGAGCTGCAGGGCCCAGCGCTCGCCGTCCTTGCGCGAGCCCAGCTCCGCGCCTCGGATGGAGACGAACGGGGCGCGCTCGCCCTCCGAGAGGCTGCGCGCCTGCGGCGAGCGGAAGCCGTCACCGTAGCTGGCGAACAGGCGCCAGGCGTCCGCGTCCTCCCCCAGCGCGTACTCCACGCCCGCCTTCGTGCCCAGGTGGACGCCGAAGGCGCTGCGCGAATAGCCCTGTCCGTCGTAGTAGCGCGGATCCCGGAAGGCGAGCGCGTCGAAGACCTCCACGCCCAGCGCGTCCGCGCGTCCCCCCAATCGAAAGCTCCAGCGGCCCAGCGGCATGCGGGCCTCGGCCCAGCCCCAGACGTCCGTCTGGGTGAAGGCCGCGTCAATCTCGTCGGAGAAGAAGGTGCCGTCGGATTCGCGGTAGCGCCGCTGCGTCTGCTCCACGCTGTCTCGCCGCGCGCCCAGTCCCAGCTCCAGCGCGACCGGGCGGCCGAAGGCTGTTACCGACCTCCGATGTTCGGCGCGGGCGCCCAGCGTGGTGGCGTTGTTCGTCTGCTCCAGGCCGTCACCGCGCTCGTCGACACGGAAGCCCGTGAAGTTGTTGCGCAGCCGCAGGTCCGAGAGGATGCCGAAGACCTCCAGCTTCGTGCGCCCGCTTCCCGTGCGCGGCAGGTCCATGCCGAGCAGCAACTGGTGCCGCGACACCGAGCCGCCCTGTCGGCCCAGGGCGGCGGAGAAGAAGTCGCCGCGGCCCGAGCGCAGGTCGTCCTCGCGCACCACGCCCGGGGAGTCGAAGCGCGTGACGTAGCTGCCTCCGAGCGCGCGGACCGTCAGCCCCGCTCCGAAGGTCGCGTGGGCCTGGGCGAGGAGCGAGGCGCGGCCGTAGCCCCGCTGAGCGCCGAAGCCGCTTCCTTCACCCAGTTCCACCGCGGCGAAGGTTCCCGCGTCGTCTCCCGGACGCACCGTGGCCACGAGCCGGCGCTGGCCGTACTGACCGAGTGTGCCCGAGAGGTGGACGCCGGGCTCGGCGACGCCCAGGTCCAGGCGGACCGTTCCCGCGACGGCGAAGTCGCCCTGCGCGGCGCGGTAGGAGCCCTCCGTCACCTCGAGCGCCTGCACGACCTCTGGGATGACGAAGTTGAGGTCCGCGTAGCCCAGCGCGTGGATGTGGCTCACCTCGTTCACCGGCAGGCCGCCGACGTCGAGCTCCACGTCCTGGCCGTGCAGCGCGTCGAAGCCTCGGAGGAAGAGCTGCTGGGCCTTGCCCTCTCCACTGTGCTGCGAGGCCACGAGGCCGGGCACGGCTCGCAGGAGGTCCACCGCGTTCCTGCGTGGCGCCGCGTCCAGGATGTCCCGGCCCAGGGTCACCTCGGACGCGCTCTGCGCGGGGCGCGCGCCGCGCACCACCGTGGACTTTGACGGCGGCTCCTTGGCCCGGTCGTCCTGCTGCCCGGGCGCATGGGCCTGGGACGGGGCCGCTTCCGCTGAAGCCTCGGCGGACGTCCTGGCTGTGGACTCGGATGGTGCTGACCCGCCAGCCGAGGCGAGGACACACGATGACAGCGCGGCAACGAGGAGCACGGGCACGTACGGACACACGGCGGCGCAGGCCCCTTGCCGCGGCGTCCTGCACACGCACGGACTTCGCGCGGCACATGACGCCTCAGGGAGTGACCCCACCGAGACGGGTTCAAGAGTGAGTCAGCAGGCAGGACACACGGACCCAGGCGTGCCCCGCACGCGTGGCTCCCTGCGCTGGATGCGAGAAGGGATGATGACGGCTACGGGCCCTGGGGCATCGCCGTCGGCCGCACCGCGGCGCCAGGGGGCCGTGCGGGGCCGCGCTGGACCTCCGCCAGCCACGACACCTCGCGCACGCGCGGCAGCTTCATCACCGCCCACGCCAGCGCCACCGCCTGCAGGTGCTCCACGGAGCCCGTCAGGTGCTCGTGCCCGCGCTTCCGCTCACCGGCGGGCGCGGCGTCCCCCGCGCCTTCATCGTCAGGCTGGGCGTGCTCGCTCCTCGCACCGTGCGCGTGGGCGCGCCCGTGCGGGTGTGCGTGGGCATGGGGGTGGTGATGACCCCCATCGCCGTGCTCCACCACCGCGTGCAGCGCCGGCGCCACCACGAGCCCGTACACCAGGACCATCAGTCCCAGGCTCGCCAGGTCGCGTCGGTCGTGGGGGTTCAACAAGGCCGTGGAGCCCCGGGGTGAGGGGAGGGGTCGGCCGCCTCCTATCTGTCTTCATCCAGACGCGCAAGGCGCCGTCCCCCCTCGGATGGGGGCCTCGCGGACACATGCGGCCTCGCTCCATGTAGCGCGCTTGACGCAGCGCATTGGTTTCCGCTGCCCTCGCCGACCAACATCGCTACACTTGTGCCGTGCGTTCTGAATCCGTCGCGCTCAGCCGTGTTGTCTCCAATGCAGAGGTACCTCCGCCTCCGTCCCGCACAGCGCGCCTGCGGGCCCTGGCCACGGAGACCTTCGACGTCCTCATCATCGGGGGCGGTGTCACCGGCGCGGGCTCGGCGCGGGATGCCGCGCTCCGGGGCCTGAAGGTGGCGCTCGTCGAGCGCGACGACTTCGCCAGTGGCACCTCCAGCCGCTCGTCCCGGCTCATCCACGGCGGCCTCCGCTATCTGGAGCTCGGCCACCTGGGCCTCGTCTTCGAATCCAGCATCGAGCGTCAGCGCCTGCTGCGGCTCGCCCCGCACCTGGTGCGCCCGCTCGCCTTCATCTGGCCGGTGTACGCGGGCGCCCGCGTGCCCCGCTGGAAGCTCAACGCGGGCCTCATGCTCTATGACGCCCTCTCCCTCTTCCGGAACGTGAAGGGCTACCGGCGGCTCAACGCCCGGCAGGTCCACGCGGCCGAGCCCGGCCTGCGCACCGACCACCTCAAGGGGGGCGCTCGCTACTACGACGCGGCCACGGACGACGCGCGCCTCACCCTGGCCAACGCCGTGGGCGCGTCCGAGGCGGGCGCCGTCGTCCTCAACCACGCGGCGGTGAAGGGGCTCGTCCTGGAGCAGGGACAGGCGCACGGCGCGACGGTGGTGGACCACCTCACCGGCGAGGAGGTCACCGTGCGCGCCCGGGTCATCGTCAACGCCACCGGCCCCTGGAGCGATGAAATCCGCCGGCTGGACGCGCCGAACGGGACGAGCCCGGCCGTGCGCGGCAGCAAGGGCGTCCACCTCGCCGTGCCGCGCGAGCGCGTCAACCACCGCGATGCCTTCACGTTGCTGTCCCCCAAGGATGGCCGGGTGATGTTCGTGCTGCCCGCCGACAACTTCACCATCATTGGCACCACGGAGACGTCCACGCGCGCGCACCCCGCGGAGGTCCGCGCCAGCGAGTCCGACGTGGCCTACCTGCTGGAGTCCGCCAACGCCTTCTTCCCCGAGGCGCGCCTCACTCGCGCGGACGTGGTGAGCGCGTGGGCCGGCATCCGGCCCCTGGTGGCCAGCGGCTACCAGGGCACGCAGGCCGACGCGGGCAGCGCCAGCCGGGAGCACGCCATCGACGTGAGCCCGTCCGGCGTGCTCGCCATCAGCGGTGGCAAGCTCACCACCTACCGCGTCATGGCGCGCGACGTGGTGGACGCGGTGGAGCGCCGCATGGGGCAGCCCCGCCGCCGCTCGCCCACGGACACGCTGCCCCTGCCCGGTGGAGACATCCGCGCGCTGGACGCCGAGTTCGCCGCGGCTCGCGCCGAGGTGGGAGACGACGCCACGGCCGTCCACCTGGTGCGGGCCTATGGCAGCCGCTGGCGCCGCGTGTGGGCCCTCACGCGAGAGGACGCCGCGCTGGCCCGGCCGCTCGCCGAGGGGCTTCCCTACCGTGCCGCCGAGGCCGCCTGGGGTGTCAGCCATGAGCTGGTGCACACCTTGTCGGACCTGCTCATCCGCCGCCTCAAGGTGGCGTTCGAGACGCGTGACCAGGGGCACGCGGCCGCGCGCGTGGCGGCCGAGGTCATGGCGCCCCGGCTGGGCTGGGACGCCGCGCAGACGCAGCGGCAGTTGGAGGTCTATGCCGCCGATGCGCTCCGCGTCTTCGGCGTGGACCCCGCCGAGGCGTGAGAGGGCGAACGCTCCGCTCAGCGGAGCGTTCGCTGGCGCACGGCCGCGCCCGCTGGCCGCTCGCCCAGCACGTCCTGCCACGAACAGGGGCGCGAGCGGCCGGTTCGCTGACGTGGTTAACTTGCGCTCCGGGAACGGAAGCAGGTGTCTTCCCGTTCATGCGCGTCCCTGGAAATCCATCAGCCGCGCCGTGCCGTACGACGCCTGCTTGACGGGGCACTCGAGGAGCGTGAAATGAAGCGTTGCGTCTGGCTGGGTCTGGTCGGTGGGCTGATGGCGTGTGGCTCGTCGGAGGATGAGCCCAAGGCGTGCCCGGGCACCGAGGGAATGTCCCAGCCGCCGGCGGTGGTGTCCGCGGCGCGAAGCGAGGCGGCCCTGACGGACGATGGCGCGGAGGACGTCATCATCGCCTTCCGGCAGCGCGTCTTCGCCACCGCGCAGGCCAACACGGAGGCTTTCGCCGACGAGGTGACGCGCGCCGGAGGGCAGGTGAAGCAGCGCGTCCCGTCGCTGAACATGCTGTCCGCCCGGGTGTCACCCGAAGCGCGCGAGGCGCTCGCCCAGAATCCGGACGTGGTGTCGGTGTCGCCCAACCGTCCGGTGTACGCCCTGGGGATGTCGCGCCCACCGCTGCCCGCGCAGGCGTTTCTCGGCGTACAGCCGCCGCCACCGGTCAACACCGTGGGCTCCGTGGGGGAGTACACCGAGGGCCTGAAGATGGTGCAGGCCAACCAGGTCTGGGACGCCAACAACGACGGGGTCCTCGATGCGGGCCGGCCTTCGGGCACGGGCATCAAGGTGTGCGTCATTGACAGTGGCTGGGACAACCGTCACCCGGAGCTGCAGGCCGCCTTCATCGGCGGCAAGGACTTCATCAGCGGGTCCGCCAACGCGCTGGCGCTGGACGCGCAGGTGGACTCGCAGGGCAACGTGCTGCTGTGGGGCGGCGGACATGGCACGCACACCGCGGCCACCATCGCCGCGCAGCTGGGCGGGGGCGGCCGGGTGCGGCTGGGCGAGGACCCCAACGGCACGGTGGGCGTGGCCCCCACCGCGTCGCTGCTGATTGCCCGGGTGCTGAACGAGCGCGGCACGGGCGACACCATGAAGGTCATCGCCGCGCTCGAGTGGTGCCAGGAGCAGGGGGCGAACATCGTGTCGCTGTCGCTGGGCGCCTCGTCGGACAACGAGGCCGAGGCGCTGGCCTTCAGCCAGGCAAAGGCCAATGGCGTGCTGGCCATCGCGGCGACGGGCAACTCCGGCGCGGGCGAGGTGTCCTTCCCAGCCGGGTACGACTCCGTGGTGGGCGTGGGCGCGGTGACCTTCGCGGGGGAGTGGGCCAGCTTCTCCCAGTACGGCGTGGGCATCAACCTGGTGGCCCCCGGCGTGGGCGTGCTGAGCGCCACCATCATCGGAGGGGCGCCGTATGGCGAGGTGGCCGCGAGCGGCCAGCAGTTCATGTCCAACCCCCTGGAGTACTCGGCCGTGGGCGCCTATTCGGGGCGGCTGGTGAACTGCGGACTGGGCAGCAGCATGTCCGACTGTGGAGAGGCCGCCACCTGCGAGGGCTTCGTCGCCTACGTGGACCGCGGCGGCGGCATCCTCTTCGAGGAGAAGGTGCGCAACGCCATCCGCGCCGGAGCGAAGGCCGTCATCATCGGCAACCACACCGCGGAGGAGGGCACGGGCAACTTCACGCTCAACGGGCCGTCCAGGCTGTGGGTGCCCACCGTCTCCGTGTCCCTGGAGTCGGCCAACGTGCTGCGCGAGCTCATGGGGCAGGACGTGACGCTGGACGTCACCGGCCTGGACTATGCGCTGCAGACGGGCACCTCCATGTCGACGCCGCACGTGGCCGGCGTGGCGGCCCTGGTGTGGAGCCTGAATCCCCAGCAGCTCGATGCGGAGAAGGTGCGCGCCGCCCTGCTCGACACGGCCCGGGATTTGGGCCCGGACGGGTGGGATCCGAACTACGGCAATGGCCTGGTGCAGGCGGCGGACGCCGTTGAGTACGCCGAGGGACTGCTGACCCCGGTGCCGTAGTTCACCGCGGCCGGCGTCAGCGCAGGGTCATCAGGGGGGAGGCCACCAGGCACGCCCCCACGCGGGCTTCCAGCGCCGCCACGGCTTCCCGTGAAGGGTCGTCACACCAGTCGACGGCCCGGGTGGCGGTGACGAGCGCGTCGTTCCGGGTCCAGGGCTCGTCGGTGCTTGGGATGCGCGTCACCTGGAGCGTGGTGAGGCCCACGAAGGCCACCGACGCCAGGGCGGCGGTCAGCATCTTCCCCCAGTGCAACCAGCTGACCTTCGGGGCGGCGGGCACCACGGGCTTTCGCAGCCGGGACTCCAGCGCGGCGAAGTCCAGGGCGGGCCGGGCCGGCATGCGCCGCGCTCGCTGCGCCATCCACCCACGCTCCGCGCGCAGCCAGCTCAGCGCGTGCTGACAGGCGGGGCAGGCCTGGGCGTGCGCGCGGACCCGCGTGGCGTCCTCGGGGGCGAGCTCGTCGGCCAGCAGCGCGTCCAGTTCGGTTTCGCGACAAGCGCTCATGAGTGGCCTCCGACGTGTGCGGCCAGTTGCTCGCGCAGTTGGAGTCGCGCGCGGTGGATTTCGTTCTTCACCTTCTGGAGCGACCAGCCCATCACCGCTGAAATCTCCTCGTAGGGCAGGCCATGGTCGATGCGCAGCAGCAGCGCCGCGCGCCGGTCCTCGCGCAGCCTCCCCAGCGCGCCCGCCAGCAGTCCTTCCAATTCCCGGTCCAGGAGCAGGTCCTCCGGCGTGGGCGTGGGCAGCACCGCCTCCACCTGGCTGCCATGGACTTCATCGTCCATGTCCACATGGAGGCCCCGGTGCCGCAGCGACTCCAGGTACACGTGCCGGGCGATGCCCAGCAGCCACGCGCCGAGCCGGTCCTCGTCGCGGAGCGCGCCCAGCCGCGCATGGGCGCGGACGAAGGTCTCCTGCGTGGCTTCGTCCGCCGCCGCCTCGTCGCGCAGCAAGTCCTTCAAGAAGCGCCACACCCCCGCGGCGTGCCGCTCGAACAGCCAGCGGAAGGCCGCGGGGTCACCCGTGCGCGCCCGGCGCAGCAGCGTCCGCTCCCGGTCCGTGTCGGACGGGGGCGCACCTGCCAGCACCATTTTCATCGCGGAGAGGAGGGCCACGGCACCAAGGTGTCACGAGCAGCCCGGGAGTTTCACGCGCGCGTGCGTTTTTCCCGCGCCTGGCTGCCTGGTGGCAGGACGGACACCCCACACCGCAATCCCACGCACGCCGGGTGGTGGTCTTGTTGAATGACAGTCGTTGTTGGTAAGAGAACTTTCATGTCCTTGAACTCTGGCCGTGTGGATGCACCCACGGCGCACGCTCCGCGCCTGCAGGGCCACCTGCCGGTGCTGGACGGTGTGCGAGGCCTCGCCGTCCTGTTGGTGGTGTTCTTCCACACGACCCACCTGAGCGACCAGAGCGTGGCGGGGCGCGTGACGTGGTGGCTGGCCGGCGCCGGATGGACGGGCGTGGACCTGTTCTTCGTCCTCTCCGGCTTCCTCATCACCGGCATCCTCTGGGAGGCGAAGGGCCGGCCGTACTTCTTCCGCAACTTCTACATGCGCCGCTTCCTGCGCATCTTCCCGCTCTACTACCTGGCGTTGGCGGTGTCGTTCCTGGTGCTGCCGTCGCTGGCGGGCCGGCTGGGCCTGGACGAGCGCATCACCACCGACGGCGCCGTCTGGTACCTGCTGTACCTCTCCAACTTCTACCAGCTGTGGGTGGACACCACGCACCCCATCCTCGGCGTGGTGTGGTCGCTGGCGATTGAAGAGCAGTTCTACATCGTCTGGCCCTTCCTCATCGCCGCGGTGTCGTACCGGGGCGCCATTCGGTTGTGCCTGGGCACCATCGCCATGGCCATCCTGGTGCGCGTGGGGCTCACGCTGTACGGGGCCAGCATCGAGAGCACCTATGTGGTGACGTTCTGCCGCGTGGACTCGCTGGCCATGGGCGGCCTGCTGGCCATGGCGCTGCGCCACCCGGAGGGGCTGGGGCTGAAGGCGTTCCCGTGGATGCGCTGGGCGGCCTGGGCCTCGGTGCCGGTGGTGCTCGCCCTGGTGGTGCTGCCGGTGGGCCCCACCTTCGAGCTGGTGAAGCGCACGGGCGGCTACACCGCCATCGCCGTGCTCTACGCCGTGTGCGTGTATAAGGCGGTGGCTGTCTCCAAGGGCCACGTCCTGCACCGCTTCCTCACGACGCGGCTGCTGCTCACCTTCGGCAAGTACAGCTACGCCATCTACCTCATCCACTCGCCGCTGGACGCCATCCTGCGCCGCACGGTGCTGAAGACGCCGCTGAAGACGGTGGCGGGCTCGGACATGCCCATGCAGCTGGTTTTCTACGTGGTGGCCGCGGGGCTCTCACTGGGGCTCGCGCTGGTGAGCTGGAACCTCTTCGAGAAGCACATGCTGAAGCTCAAGGACTTCTTCCCCTACGGGCCGCGCCCCGCTCCGGTGTCGCTGCCGGCGCCGGTGTCGCTGCCGGAGGGCGCCCAGGCCGAGCGGACCGAGGCGCCCGCCCGGGTGGCGTGACGTCCGCGGGAGTTCCCGGCGACGGGGCTCCCGGCTCGCCGTCAATCACGGCGCTTGGAGAAGGCTTCCGCGACGCGCAGGGCCCACGCCTCCGCCGAGTCGAGCTCCGCGCGGGCGCTGGCAAAACGGTCCAGTCCCGCCTCCGAGCCGTCCCGCGCGAAGATGGCGTCGTGCAGCTCCTTCTGTGCACGGCTGAGCCATTGGCTCGCCTTCTGGCGAAGCTGGGCTGCCTTCTGGGGCGTGGGGGCGGTGAGCCCTGGCTCCATCAACTCTTGCTCCTCGGGGTACGGGGACGTCACCTTCACGAAGCCGGCCTGTGCAATCGTCGTAGTCATGCGCTGAGAATTCGCACCGGATGGCGAGCAGGCACCTGACCAGTGGGGCAGGACGATGTGCAATGGCGTGCACTGTCCCGCCCTCCAGGGCCAACGCTCCCCGGCGGCTACTTCCGCAGACTCGCGAGGTCGATGACGAACCGGTACTTCACGTCTCCCTTCCGCAGCCGCTCGTAGGCGTCGTTCACCTGCTGGATGGAAATCAGCTCGATGTCGGAGACGATGCCGTGCTTACCGCAGAACTCTAGCATTTCCTGTGTTTCCTGGATGCCCCCAATCATCGAGCCCGAGAAGCTCCGCCGCATGGGGATGAGGGAAAACGGACGGACGTCGAGCGGCCGCTCCGGGGCGCCGACGAGCACCAGGTGGCCGTCCCGGCGCAGGAGCCGCAGGTACGCGTTGAGGTCGTGCTGCGCGGAGACGGTGTCGAGGATGAAGTCGAACCTGCCCGTCTGCGCGGCCATCTCCTCCTTGTTCGAGGAGACCACGACGGCGTCGGCGCCCAGGCGCGCGGCGTCCTGCTTCTTGCGGTCGGTGTGGCTGAAGACGGTGACGTGGGCGCCCATGGCCTTGGCCAGTTTCACGCCCATGTGGCCCAGCCCGCCCAGGCCCACCACGCCCACGCGCTGACCCGGCTGCACCTTCCAGTGCCGCAGCGGCGAGTACGTGGTGATGCCGGCGCACAGCAGCGGCGCGGCGGCGGCCGGGTCCAGGTTCTCCGGAATCTTCAGCGTGAAGGCCTCGTCCACGACGATGGCCTCGCTGTAGCCGCCCTGGGTCACCGTCCGCCCGTCCTTCTCCTTGCCGTTGTACGTCTGGATGTTGCCGACATCGCAGTACTGCTCCAGGCCTTCCTGGCAGCTGGGGCAGGTGCGGCAGGAGTCGACCATGCAGCCGACGCCCGCCAGGTCCCCGACCTTGAACTTCTTCACCTGGTCCCCCACGCGGACGACGCGGCCGACGATTTCGTGGCCGGGCACCATGGGGAACAGGGAGCCGCCCCATTCGTCGCGCGCCTGGTGCAGGTCGGAGTGACAGACGCCGCAGTAGAGGATTTCAAGCTGCACGTCGTTGGGGCCGGGCTCGCGGCGCTCGAACTGGAACGGGGCGAGGGGGGACTTCGCGTCCTGGGCGGCATAGCCGCGAACGGGAATCATGAGGGGTGCGCTCCTGGCGGTTGGGGTGGTGTCACTGCTCGGTAGAACGGAATATGCGTCCGCTGTCGCTCGCGCGTAACAGGGGCTCGCCGTGTGCCTCGAGCGGCGGGGCTACGCGGTGGGGATGTTGCGGACGCGGCCTCGCACGAGCGCCGCTTCATCGGCGTGGCCCGTCTCGTCCAGCAGCGCGGCGGCGCGGTGGAAGAGCAGGGCGGCCTCCAGGTGGCGCAGGGCCGCGGCCTCCGCGTTGGCGGCGGAGACGAGGAAGGGCGCCGCGCGGCGTGGCTCGTGGCCGTCCAGCCAGTGCTGGGCCACGACGATGGGCGCGGCGCCGCGCTGCTCCAGGGCCACGGCGAGCCGGCGGTGGAGCAGCGTGCCCAGCGCGCCGGGGACGCCCTGGCGGACCACCTCGAAGAGCAGGCCATTGGTGAAGCGCTCGCCCCTCAGAATCTGCGCGCCCTCCAGCTCCGCCACGTGCGTGACGAGCGCCAGCGGGTTCATCTCCAGCACCTCGCTGGCCAGCTCCAGCGTGAAGTCCGTCTTCGCCAGCGCCGCCAGCCGGGCCACCAGCAGCGCGGAGGGGGACAGCCGCTCCAGCCGCTGCTGGATGAGCTGCTGGCCCCGGCCGGAGGCGGGGACGTGTTCGGGCCAGCCGCGCTCCAGGCCGCCCGTCTCCAGCAGGTACTTCAGCGTCTCGGTGATGAAGAGCGGGTTGCCGCCGGTGTGCCGCGTCACGTCCTGCGCCAGCTGCTCCGCGCCGGGCAGCTCCAGGCTCTGGAGCAGCGCGCCCACCGCCGCCGAGCCCAGGGGCCGCAGCTCCACGAGGATGGCCAGCCCCGCGGCCACCAACTGCTGGACGAAGACGGTGGCCTGGGGCGACAGCTCATCGGCCCGGTAGGTGTCGATGAAGCGGGGGAAGCGGCCTCCGGGCTCGGGCGCGTGGCGGCGCGACAGCATCAGCACCGCGAACTCCGCGGTGGCGCTGTCCATGAACTGGAGGTCGTCGGCGACCATGGCGTCCACGGTGGCGGCGAGCTGGTAGACGAGCTGGCACTGCGCTTCCAGGAAGCGGCTGCGGTCGGCCTCGTCCGCCATGGGCGGGGGCAGGCCTTCCTGCCCGGCCTGGTCCGGCAGCAGGCGCGCCAGCTCGCGCCGCACCCAGCGCGGCAGGTTCGGGTCGGGCACCCGGGCCAGCATCTGCCGCACCAGCCGCACGTGCGACGAGTACGGCACGCTCTGCTCGCCGGGCCGCGCCTCCAGCAGCAGGTAGCTGCCCCGCGACGCCGCGAAGTCATGGGCCAGGCGCGTCTTTCCCACGCCGGGCTCGCCGGAGATGAAGATGGTCTGCCCCGCCTCCCACGCGGCCTCCATCCGCGCCCACTCGCGCTCGCGGCCCACCAGCACCGGTGGCCGGAGCACGGAGAGGGGCAGCCGGCTCGTGGGCGGGGGCACCTGCCTGGGGG
>NZ_JABXEP010000158.1:0-18066 GCF_013372605.1 Myxococcus sp. AM009 | reverse complement strand
GGTGGGGCCTGGGCGGCCAGCTCGAGCCAGTCCGCCGCCTCCACCCAGACGGCCTCGGGCGTGCTGGAGCGGAACCAGCCGAAGTGGCCGACTCGCTTCATCCCGAGCTCCGCGGGCGTGCGGTGCAGGTGCTCACGCGTCGCGTTCGGGTAGGTGTCGAGCAACGCTCGCGCGGCGGCCTCTGGCGCGATGGTGTCGTCGGAGAAGCTGTAGAGCCGCAGCCGCGCCCGGACGCGGTCATTGTACGGCCGCAGGGGCGCGCCGCTGTCGTCGGAGACGTAGTGGGGATTGCGGCACCAGCGCGCCCACTGCTTCGCGATGCCTCCCGGCAGGTCCGCCGAGCCCACGATGCGGCCCGGGAAGTAGCCCAGCAACGCGACGGAGACGGGCAGCGCGACGTACCAGATGGCCGCCAGGGGCAGCGCCTGACGGAGCGGCCAGTGCCGCCACCAGCCGTGCTGTGAGCCAATCAGCAGCACGGCCTGGATGCGCGAGGCATTCTCCGCCAGCCCCAGCATCTGTCCGCCCGCGGAGTGCCCCACGACAGCGAGCCGGTGCGAGGGAAACCGCGCCGTCACCCAGTCCAGGACGGCGGGCGTGTCCAGCTCGCCCCAGTCCTGGAAGCGGGCCTGGTTGCGCAGGGACGCGTCGACGACCGAGTCCCCCATGGTCCGGTAGTCATACGTGACGACGGTGAAGCCCCGGCCCGCGAGGAACCGGGCGAAGGCGTCGTAGTACCTGCGTGGCACGGCCGTCGCGGGGTTGATTTGGATGACGACACCATTGTCCTGGCGCCCCGGGTACACCGTCGCGGCCAGGGGAAGCCCGTCCCGGGCGGGAATCCGGACGACCTCCGTCGAGGCTGGCGCGGCGGTGGAGGGCCGGGCGTCATCCCGCATCACGGCACCTTCGCTCCATGACGAGAATCTGATGCTAGCGCCAGATTCCAGTCAATCCGCCCCAGGCCTGGCGTCGCTTCGCCTACTCCGTCGCGGCGCGGACGAGCCGCAGGACGACGGTGAAGTGGAGCCCCGCGCCGACCAGCGTCAATGCGTGGAACACCTCGTGGTAGCCGAAGACGCCGGGCAGGAGGTTCGGCCGCTTCAGGGCATACGCGACGGCGCCCGCCGTGTAGGCGACGCCTCCCGCGAGGATGAGCGTCAGGTCGCTGCCCGTGAGGGCCTGCCGGGCTTCATCGAAGTAGGGCACCAGCGTCCAGCCGACCGCGACGGCCAGCGCCGCCGTCACCACCTTGGGCGCCTGTATCCAGAACAGCGACTGGAGGACTCCGGCGAGCGCGCCCGCCCAGATGAGGAGCAGCAGGCCGTCGCCCGCGGCCCCGGAGATGCCCAGCAGCGCGACGGGCGTGTAGGTGCCCGCGATGAGGATGAAGATGGAGGCGTGGTCCATGCGCCGCATCCACGTCCTCCCACGCGTGGACCAGTTCACCCGGTGGTAGGTCGCGCTGACCGCGAACAACACCACCAGGCTGAAGGCGAACACCGCCGCCGCAGCCGCGGCCCGGTCCGTCGGCGCCATCGAGACGAGCACCAGGCCCGCCCCCAGCGCACCCGGGGCGGCGAACTGATGCAGGACGCCGCGCAGCTTCGGCTTCTCCGCGACCTGGGCGCTCAGGACCGGACCCGCGCTTCGAGGACGGCGAGGACGTTGAGCGCGGCTGCGTCGGGCAGGACGGCTCGGTGAGAGACGGGATACATGAGGGGCTCCAACTCCACCGGAGAGTTTCCAGTTGGCAGGTTACGGTTGGGTAAGTTACTGTTGGGTAGGTTCGAGGTCAACGTGGCGACGAAGAAGCGACTGTCGGGTGCTGACCGCCGGGCCCAGTTGATGGCGGTGGGGCGAGGCGTGTTCGCCTCGAAGGGCTACGAAGCGACCTCCATCGAGGAGGTGGCCCACCAGGCGGGCGTGTCGAAGCCCATCGTCTACGAGCACTTCGGCGCGAAGGAGGGGCTCTACGCGGCCATCGTGGACCGGGAGATGGATGACCTGGTGACGCGCGTGTCGGAGAGCATCGCCACGGGCACGCCTCGCGAGCGGTTCGAGCGGGCGGTGCTGGCCTTCATGACCTACGCCAAGGCGGAGCCCGCGGGCTTCGCGGTGATGACGCGCGACTCACCGCTGGCGGCGGGACGGCGGGGCCTGACGCGCGTCATCGACGACCTGGCGCTGCGGGTCTCGGACATCTTCAAGAGCGAGTTCGAGCACGCCGGCTACGACCCCAAGCTCGCGCCCATCTACGCGAACGCGCTGGTGGGCATGGTGACGCAGGTGGGGCAGTGGTGGGCGGAGGACGGGCGCTCCTTCTCCATTGACCATGTCGCGCGCCACGTCGCGGCGCTCGGGTGGATGGGGCTGCGGCACCTGCCGAAGGCGCCGGCGGCTTCGAGTGGGCGGCGAGCCCCGAAGCGACGCGGCGGGTGAGGGCCGCCGCGCGGCCCGCCCAGGGGCCGCGCGTGGGAAACTGGTGGAATCCTCCGACTTGGAGGATGGTCCGCATTGCTCCGTGGACTCATTCCTTCGTTCCCCCTTCCGTTGGCTCTGGCTGCGTTGGTTCTCCATCTCCCCGGCGATGCTGCTGGCGCTCTCCTTCGCGGTCCTCATCGCGGTGGGGACAGCGGGGTTGCTCTGGCTCCCGGCGCTGTACACGGGCCCGCGCCTGGGCTTCCTCGACGCGCTCTTCACCATGACCAGCGCGGTGTGCGTGACGGGGCTCGCCGTGGTGGACACCGCGACGGCCTTCACCCGCTGGGGGCAGTTGTGGCTGCTCGTCTTCATCCAGTTGGGTGGGCTGGGGCTCGTCACCCTCACCACGCTCGTCATCGGCGCGTTGGGCCGGCGGCTGTCCCTCCGCAGCGAGGTCATCGTCGGCGCGCCCATTGACTACACGCACCGGGAGAACGTGCTGTCCCTGACGCTGCGCGTCGCTCGCTTCACCCTGGGGGTGGAGGCGCTGGGGGCGCTGCTGCTGTGGCTGCTGTGGCTGCCGCGGTTCGGCTGGAAGGAGGCGGCCTGGCACGCCGTCTTCCACTCGGTCAGCGCCTTCTGCAACGCCGGGTTCTCCACGTTCAGTGATTCGATGGTGGGTTTCAACCGGGCGCCCCTCACGCTCCTGGTCATCTCCCTCCTCATCATCCTGGGGAGCCTGGGCTACCTGTCCAGCGAGGAGGCGCTGCGCTGGTGGCGCAGCCGGGACCAGCGCTCGCGGCGGATGAGCGTGCACACCTTCGCGGCGCTGCTCGTCACCGGGGTGTTGCTGGTGGGCGGCACCGTGCTCTTCGCGCTCTTCGAGTGGCGGGGGACGCTGGCGCCCCTGGGCTACGTGGACCGGGTGGCCAACGCCTGGTTCATGTCCGCCACGGCGCGCACGGCGGGCTTCAACAGCGTGAGCTACTCCGAGGTGAGCAACGCGAGCGGCTTCTTCACCATCCTGCTGATGGTGGTGGGCGGCAGCCCTGGCTCCACGGCCGGAGGACTGAAGACGACGACGCTGGCGGTGCTGGCCGCGCTCGCCTTCACGCGCATCCGGGGTCGCCGGCACGCGGAGCTGCATGGCCGCGCCATCCCGGAGGGCACCATCGAGCGCACCGTGTCGCTGGCCCTCATCGCCTTCGGGCTGATGACCGCCGCCGTCTTCGTGCTCACCTTCACGGAGGCGCGCGGGGCGGAGTCGGTGCAGGCCGCGCGCGCCAGCTTCCTGCCCGTGTTCTTCGAGGTGGTCAGCGCCTTCTGTACGGTGGGGCTGACCATGGACGTGTCGCCCTCCCTGAGCGTGGCGGGCAAGCTGCAAGTCATCGGGCTGATGTTCGTGGGGAGGCTGGGGCCGCTGTCCTTCTTCGCGGCCCTCAGCCTGCGCGCCCGGACGCACCTGCGGCACGTGCGCCCCGCGCAAGAGGACCTCATCGTTGGTTAAGGAGCACGGATGAAGCGCATCATCGTGGTGGGTCTGGGCAACTTCGGCTCGGTCATCGCCGCGCGCCTGCATGAGCAGGGGCATGACGTCATCGCCATCGACCCACGCCCGGCGGTGGTCGACGCCCTGGGCTCGCGCGTGTCCAAGGCCATGGTGGGAGACGCCACGCAGCGCCAGGTATTGGAGGAAGTGGGCGCGCGAGGGGCGGACGCCGCCATCGTCTCCACGGGAGAGGACCTCTCAGCCAGCATCCTCGCGCTGCTCGCCCTGCGAGACACGGGCATCGAGGACATCTACGTGAAGGTCCGCTCGGATGACCACGCGCGCATCGCGAACGCGCTGGGGGCCACCGAGAGCATCTTCCCCGAGCGGGAGAGCGCCCTGGGACTGGCCAGCCGCATCACCAGTGGCCGGCTCCTGCAGTACGTGCAACTGGGGCCGGAGTTCGGGCTGCAGGAGATGCCCGTGCCGGAGGAGTGGTATGGCAAGAGCCTGCGCGCACTGGCCCTGCCGCAGCGCTACCGCGTACACGTGGTGGCCGTGCACGACGTGCTCCAGGACCGCATGCTCCCGGTGCCGGACCCGGACCGGCTGCTCACCCCGTCTGACGCGCTGCTCGTCGCGGGTGAGCCCTCCGCGCTCGAGGCGGTGGCCTCGCTGCGCTGACGTTGGTGGTTCGGCTCAGCGCGGCCCATGGCCCTGGGGCCCGGCGCGCCGGGCCTCCTCCGCGACCCGCGCATCCGCGAAGCCCCGGGTGACGTTGGCGTCGAGCAGCGCGCGCTGGCGCTCCAGCTCCGCGCGGCGGAAGTCCGGCGCCACGCGCAGCAGGTCCTCCAGCAGGAAGCGCAGGCGGCGGGCCACCTGGATGGAGCCCTCTCCATATTCGCGAATCTCATCCATCGAAAGCCGCACGTAGTCGTTGAAGTCAGGGCGCGGGCAGATGAGCCGCGGGACGCCCTGGTCGTCCAGCCGGCGGAGGCTGGGGAAGCGCCGGAGGACCAGCCTGCGCAGCAGGTCATGGAGCTGGTCAATGGCCTGGACGGCCGTGGACGGGTCGTTGGTGCCAGGAGAGAGGGCGCGCTCCGCGATGTCGACGAGCTGGCGGAACCCGAAGGCCGTGTCCTGCTGGAGGGTGCGCTCGCGGCCAATCTGGACCGAGGCCAGCGCGCTTGGCAGGTCGAGCGACCCGGCGTCACCCCACACTTCGAAGAGCGCGCTGCCATGGGGCACGAAGTCGCCCATCATCGGCACCACCACCATCGTGACCTCGGCCCGCTGGGCGCACCGCAACAACTGCTCCTCGTCCAGGGTGACGAGCACCCCGGAGCGGCCCGCATGGGGCACCACGAGGGAGGGCATGCCCTGGGGGCGCTCCAGCGGAGCATCCTCTGCGTCATGGCCGACGCCCTCCGGGTACATGCGCTCCATCGTCTCGCACGTCTCGTCGCGAATCCGCCCGAGGATGACCACGGCGCGGATGGACTGGGCCACGTGGTGGATGAAGAAGATGAAGGTGCCCACGCTGATCAGCACGAACACGACAGCGAGCCAGACGGAGAGCGACGGGACATGGCTCTCGATTTCCAGGTTCTCCGAGGTGCCCCGCACGCTGCGCATCGCCAGCAGTGCGTAGACAAAGGTCCCCACGAAGATGCCGAGGGACAGCTGGCTCTTCCGATCCCGGAGGAAGGTGCGCAGGATTCGGGGCGAGAACTGGTTGCTGGCTTGCTGGAGCACCAGGATGGTGACGGAGAAGACGAGGCCGGCGAACGTCATCATCGACGACGCCACCGCGGAGAGCACGGAGCGCGCACCCTCGGGGCCGCCCTGGAAGAGGTACCAGGTCTGCTCGTGCTGCGGCAGGCGGGCGTCTATCGCCTGGGCGAGCTGCGACAGGCCGATGGAGGCGAACACGCAGAGTGCCGGGACGAGCCAGTAGCTGGTGGCCAGGCGCTCGGCGAAGGGTGTGAGGCTTAGCTTCATGATGGCTGTCGGGCGTGCCCCCGGACAGAAGCTGGGCATGCGCCCCGCTCAATGACAACTGGCGCCGCTGGGATTCACGCTCACTGCCCGGTAGATGAGCACCGCCGCCGCCACCAGCGGCACCGCCCGTCGCAGCACGAAGGAGACCTGCTTCGGACACTGCTTCCACAAGGACGCCTGGAGCTGCGCGCCCAGCAGGGCAGGCAGGCCGCCGAGCGCGAAGGCGCCCAGCACCAGCGCGCCACCCAGGAACGAGCCGCTGGCCAGCGCCACCGCGAAGACGCCGTAGAGCAGACCGCAGGGCAGCAGCGGCGTCACCGCACCCATTGCGCTCGCGCGGCCCGTCCACGAAAACTTTGCGCCCCAGCGCGTCACCTGCCGCGCGAGGTTCGCCATGCCCGGCAGCGGGCGCAGGCGCTTGCCCAACTCCAGCGCGGACGCGATGAGGGCCGCGGCCATCAACCACGGCAGGTAGGGCCGGGTAGAGACGGCCAGCGCCTGGGTGACGCCTCCGCCCAGCATGCCCAGTGCGCCGCCCACGAGGGCATAGGCGCCCAGGCGCGCTCCCTGGTAGGCGGCGACGGCCCTGCGCCGCTCCGGGCCTGGAACGCCGGGCAGGCCCGCGCAGGCCAGCGGTCCGCACATGAGGAGGCAATGCACGCTCCCCGTGAGCCCCACCACGAAGGCGCCCAGTGCTCCGGCGATGACGGTGGGGGTGGGGCCAGGGGTGTGCAGCAGCGAGGCGAGCGCGGCCGGTTCGAGCGACATGAACGCGGTGCATCGCAACAGGCATGCCGTTCGCAAGGTGACATCGTGAATGCCTGCCTCCACGCCATCGGAGCCTGCTCCGGCCGCCTGTCTCCACTGCGGCAGTCCCGTTCCTCCCGGGAGCGCGGCGCGCGACTTCTGCTGCGTGGGGTGCGAGGCCGTGCACGGCCTGCTCGTGGAGCAGGGGCTCACGCGCTACTACCAGCTCGCGCAAGGAAAGACGGCGCCCGCGCCTGAGTTGCGCAAGGAACGCGCGTTCGCGTGGCTGGAGCCGCTCGTCAGCCGCGCCGAGGCCATTCCGGGTCCCCTGTGTGCGCTCGAGCTGGACGTGCAGGGCATCCACTGCGCCGCGTGCGTGTGGCTGATGAACGAGCTGTTCCGCCGGCAGCCGGGCGGGGCGGGCCTGACGGTGGACCCGGCCCTGGGCAAGGCGCGGGTGCTGTGGCGGCGCGGCGCCTTCGATGTGGCGGAGTTCCTGCGCGACGTGGAGGGCTTTGGCTACCGCTTCGGACCCAGCCGCAAGCGCCCGGAGCGCACGAGCCTGGACCTGCCCATCCGCCTGGGCATCTGCGCCGCGCTGTCGATGAACGTGATGTTGTTCTCGGTGAGCTTCTACGTGGGGCTCACGCCGGAGGATGGCGAGGTCTTCCGCCTCTTCACGCGGCTGAGCCTGTGGCTGTCGTCGGCTGTCGTGGTGGTGGGAGGCTGGCCCTTCTTCCGCTCCGCGCTCCAGGGCTTGCGGCGCGGCGTGTTGCATCTGGACCTGCCCATCGCCCTGGGCATCCTGCTGGTGTTCGGCATGTCGCTGGCGCAGGCGCGCGGAGGGCGCGGCGACCTGGCGTACTTCGACACGCTCAACACGTTTGTCACGCTGATGCTGGTGGGGCGGTGGCTCCAGCAGCGCGTGCTGGAGCGCAACCGGCGCTTCCTGCTGGATGACGACGGGGCGGAGGGGCTCTTCGTGCGCAGGGAGGAGGGCGCACGGCTCGCCACCGTGCGCGCCGCCGAGGTGGCCGACGGCGACGTGCTGGTGATTGCGCCGGGGGACCTGGTGCCCGTGGACGCGGTGTTGCTCGATTCGGGCGCCCGCGTGTCCACGGATTGGATGACGGGCGAGCCCGGCGAGCGCGCGGTGGGGCAGGGCGGCGCGCTGCCCGCGGGCGCGTTCAACGCCGGGCGCGAGGCCGTGCGTGTCCAGGCGAAGCAGGCCTTCACGGACTCGCCGCTGGTGGCGTTGCTCCGTCGCGCGCCCACGGTGGCGGGTGGACATGCGGTGCACACCCGCTTCTGGGACCGCGTGTCGCGCCGCTGGGTCGTCACGGTGCTCTTCGTCTCCGCGTTGGGGCTCGCGCTGTGGTGGCCCGCCGGGCCGGACAAGGCGCTGGAGGTGGCGGTGGCGCTGCTGGTGGTGACGTGCCCGTGCGCCATCGGCATCGCCACGCCGCTGGCCTACGAGCTGGTCCAGGCGCGCCTGCGCCGCGGCGGCTTCTTCATCCGGAGCACGGACCTGCTGGACCGGCTGCCGCGCGTGCGAAAGGTGCTCTTCGACAAGACGGGGACGCTGACGTTGGGGCGGCTGGAGCTGGTGGACCGCGCCGCCGTGGCGGGGTTGGCGCCCGCGTCGCGAGACCTCGCCTTCGACCTGGTGTCGCGCAGCAACCACCCCGCCAGCCGGTGCCTGGCAGCCGCGCTGCTCCGGGAGGGCGCGCGCTTCGACCCGGAGGCGCGTGTGGCGGAGCTCGCGGGCCAGGGATTGGAGTTGAACCGAGACGGCGTGCGCTGGCGGCTGGGCCGCGCGGACTGGGCCACCGAGTCGCGGAGGGTGGACACGTCGCGCGTGGAGGTCCTCCTGTCCGGTTCGGGGCTCGCGGCGGGGCCGGTGCTCACGCGGGACGGCGTGCCGGTGGCCTTCTTCCAGCTCCGGGAGTCGGTACGTCCCGACGCGCGCCGCGAGGTCCAGGCGCTCCAGGACGAGGGCCGCGAGGTGTGGCTCATCTCCGGGGACAGCCAGGGCCGCGTGAATGAGCTGGCCGCCGCGCTGGGCATCCCCACCCAGCACACCCTGAGCGGCCAGCACCCGGAGGACAAGGCCGAGGCCGTCGCGAAGCTGGACGCGGCGGACACGCTGTACCTGGGGGACGGCGTCAACGACAGCCTCGCCTTCGAGCGAGCCCTCTGCGCGGGAACGCCCGCCATCGACCGGCCGGTGATACCGGGCAAGAGCGACTTCTTCCTCCTGGGCGAAGGTCTGGGCGCCATCCGCGAGGCACTGCGATTGTCGGCCCGGCTGCGCCAGGTGGTGCGCCAGCTGCTGGTGCTGGCGGTGGGCTACAATGTGGTCGCCGTCTCCGTGTGCCTGGCCGGCTGGATGACGCCGCTGCGCGCCGCCGTGGCCATGCCCGCGACCAGTCTGGCCACCGTGCTCTTCACCGTGTGGTGGCTGTCCGCCTCACGCGAGCGCGCCGTCGCCACGCCCACGCCGCCGCTGCGGGAGGTGCCGGCATGAACGTCCTCGTCCTCCAGGTCTTCGTGAGCCTGATGCTCGTCGCCAGCTCGGTGCTGCTGTTCGTCTACAGCGTGCGCCACCGGGACCACGAGCACGCCGACCGGCTCGCGCTCTTCCCGCTCGAAGACGACAGCGCCGCTCCGGCGCCGCGTGCTCCCGAGCCCCCGTCCTCCGCTTCCCAGGAGTGAAGCCGTGCATCAGCAACGAATCATCTATGACGACACCACGGTCCGGCGCTTCATCATCGCGTCGGTGCTGTTCGGCATCGTGGGCATGGCGGTAGGGGCGCTGGTGGCCAGTCAGCTCGCCTGGTGGCAGGCGAATCTGGGCATCCCCTATACGACGTACTCCCGCCTGCGCCCGCTGCACACGAACGCGGTCATCTTCGCCTTCGTGGGCAACATGATGTTCGCGGGCATCTACTACTCCACGCAGCGGCTGTTGAAGACGCGCATGGCGTCGGACCTGCTGTCGAAAATCCACTTCTGGGGCTGGCAGCTCATCATCGTCGCGGCGGCGGTGTCGCTGCCCCTGGGCATCACCACCTCCAAGGAGTACGCGGAGCTGGAGTGGCCCATCGACGTGGCCATCACCGTCATCTGGGTCGTCTTCGCCATCAACTTCTTCTGGACGCTGGCCAGGCGCCACGAGAAGAACCTCTACGTCGCCATCTGGTTCTACATCGCGACCATCGTCACGGTGGCGGTGCTGCACATCGTCAACAGCCTGGCGCTGCCGCTGTCGGGGGTGAAGAGCTACTCCGTCTTCGCGGGCGTCCAGGACGCGCTGGTGCAGTGGTGGTACGGCCACAACGCCGTCGCCTTCTTCCTCACCACGCCCATCCTGGGCATCATGTATTACTTCCTGCCCAAGGCGGCGGAGCGGCCGGTGTATTCGTACCGGCTGTCCATCATCCACTTCTGGGCCCTGGTCTTCATCTACATCTGGGCCGGTCCGCACCACCTGCTCTACACGGCGCTGCCGGACTGGGCGCAGTCGCTGGGCATGATTTTCAGCGTCATGCTGTGGGCGCCGTCGTGGGGCGGCATGCTCAACGGCCTGCTCACGCTGAAGGGCGCCTGGTACAAGCTGCGCGAGGACCCCGTCCTCAAGTTCCTCATCGCGGGCGTCACCTTCTACGGCATGGCCACCTTCGAGGGGCCGCTGTTGTCCATCAAGTCGGTGAGCGCGCTGGGCCACTACACGGACTGGATTGTCGGCCACGTCCACAGCGGCGCGCTGGGGTGGAACGGCTTCATGGCGGCCGGCATGTTCTACTGGCTGGTGCCCAGGCTGTACGGCACGAAGCTGCACTCGCCCAAGGCGGCGGACGCGCACTTCTGGCTCGGGACGGTGGGCATCCTCCTCTACATGGTCTCCATGTGGATCAGCGGCGTCACGCAGGGCCTCATGTGGCGCGCGGCGAACCCCGACGGCACGCTGCTCTACCCGAACTTCGTGGAGACGCTGCTGGCCATCCGGCCCATGTACATCGTCCGCTTCGCCGGCGGGTCCATGTACCTGGTGGGCTTCATCATGATGGCGTGGAACCTGTGGAAGACGGCCCGCGCCGGCAAGGCCGTGGACGGAGAGGCGACCATCGTCGTGGAGCCGCCCGCCCCCGAGCCCGTCGCCGCGCCCGCCAGGGCCCCGGCGCCCGGCTGGGTGCAGGTCGTCACCGGCCGGCCGCTGGTGTTCGCCATCGCCATCCTCACCGTGACGATGTTCCTCGGGTGGGCGAAGCCGGTGCGCGCGGTGGTGCTCCTGGGCGCCATCATCGTGCTGGGCGAGTTCGCCTGGATTGTCACCCGCAGGGACCGTGAAGCAGGCCGGCCGTCGTGGTTCGGGCTCATCGAGGGCCGGCCGCTGGCCTTCACGGTGCTCACGCTCATCGCCATCCTGATTGGCGGTGTGGCGGAGCTGCTGCCCACCATCATGCTCAAGCAGGCGGTGCCGGCGCACGGTCAGGCGCAGGAGCCGTACTCGCCGCTGGAGCTCCAGGGCCGTGACCTCTACGTCCGCGAGGGCTGCTACACCTGCCACTCGCAGATGATTCGCCCCTTCGTGGCGGAGACGCAGCGCTACGGCGACGTGTCCCGCGCGGAGGAGTTCATCTACGACCACCCCTTCCAGTGGGGCAGCAAGCGCACGGGGCCGGACCTGCACCGGCTGGGCGGCAAGTACCCGAACCTCTGGCACTACACGCACATGATGGACCCCAGGGCGACGAGCCCCGGCTCCAACATGCCGCCGTACCCGTGGCTGGCCGAGCAGCGCATCGTCGTGAAGGACGCGCCGAAGAAGCTGGCGCTGATGCAGCGGCTGGGCGTGCCGTACTCCAACGCGGACGTGGACGGCGCCGAGGCGCGCCAGAAGTCGCAGGCGGAGGGCATCACCGCGGACCTGGCGGCGCAGGGCGTCCAGGTGGCGTGGGATTCGGAGATGGTGGCCATCATCTCCTACCTCCAGCGCCTGGGCCGTGGGCCGCAGGACCTGCCCGCTCCGCCGGAGAAGTCGCCCGCGCCGGCGGCGCGTCTGCCCGCCGCCACCATCGCCAGTGAGGAGGGCCGCTGATGTACAAGCAATTCTATCAGGGGATGTCGCTCACCGAGCTGCCCCTCTTCGCCCTGGTCCTGTTCATCGCGGTGTTCCTCGGCGTCGTCGCCTGGGTGTTCGTGGCGCGGCGCAGCGGGGACTTCGACACGCTCGCGCGGATGCCATTGAGCGAGCAGGGGGAGGGCGGCCATGAGCAGTGACAAGTCGCTGTTGCACTCCGTCTATGACGGCATCGAGGAGCACGACAACCACCTGCCCAACTGGTGGCTGTTCATCCTCTGGACGTCCATCGTCTTCAGCGCGGGCTACTGGTTCTGGTACCACATCGCAGAGGCGGGGCCCGGACAGCTCGGTGAGTACGCCGCCGAGTCCGCGGCGGTGGCGAAGCGCGCGTCCGGGAACACCCCGGCGTCCGACGACATGCTGCTCGCGCTGGCCAGGGATATGGCCTCACTGGAGAGTGGCAAGCAGGTGTTCCAGGCGAACTGCGCGGCCTGTCACGGCGCGCAGGGCCAGGGGCTCATCGGCCCCAACCTGACGGACGCGTACTGGATGCACGGTGGCGGCCCCATGGCCATCCACAAGGTCGTGGCGGACGGCGTGGTGGCCAAGGGCATGCCCGCGTGGGAGCGCACCTTGGGGGCCGAGCGCGTCAAGGCCGTCACCGCCTACCTGCTCACGCTCAAGGGCACCGACGCGCCCGGCGGCAAGGCGCCGCAGGGCGAGCCCGAGCAGCCGTAGCTCACGGAGAGGAAGCAGCCCATGTCTGCGGAACCGCGGCGGGATGGCCCGCGCATCGACCAGCTCACGTCCATCCACGCGGATGGCTCGCGGCTGGCGCTCCACCCGGCGGACGTGCGCGGCCGGTTCATCACCCGGCGGCGGGTGGGCTTCGCGGTCCTCATCGCCGTCTATCTGGCCCTGCCACTGGTGGAGGTGGGGGGCCACCCGGCGGTGCACCTGGACGTGGCGGCGCGCCGCTTCTATCTGTTTGGTGGCACGTACAACGCGCAGGACTTCTGGCGCGTCCTGTTCCTGCTGACGTCGGTGGGCTTCGGCCTGCTGTTCTTCACCGCGTGGCTGGGGCGCGTGTGGTGCGGCTGGGCGTGTCCCCAGACGGTGTTCCTGGAGGCGCTGTATCGCCCGATTGAACGGCTCTTCGATGGGCCCCGGGAGCGGCGGCTGAAGGTGGCTCGGGAGCCCTGGACACCCGCGCGGGTGCTGCGGGCGGTGCTCAAGCATGGCGCATACGCGGCTGTGTCGATGCTCATCTCGCACGCGGCGTTGAGCCTCTTTGTCTCGGCGGGTGGGCTCGTCGCGATGGTGTCCGAGGGCCCGGTGGCCTCGCCGGTGGCCTTCGCCTGGGCCATGGCCGTGACGGGCGCGCTGTACTTCAACTTCGCGTGGTTCCGTGAGCAGCTCTGCGTGGTGGTGTGTCCCTATGGCCGGCTCCAGTCCGCGATGCAGGATGGGGACTCGCTCATCGTCGGCTATGACACGCGGCGCGGAGAGCCTCGGGGCCGGATGCTCAAGGTGCCTCCTGGTGCCACGGCGCCGCCGCGCGGCGACTGCGTGGACTGCTTCAGGTGCGTGGCCGTGTGCCCCACGGGCATCGACATCCGCAATGGCTTGCAGATGGACTGCCTGGCGTGCGCGCAGTGCGTGGATGCGTGCGACGGCGTCATGGACAAGCTGGGCCGGCCGCGAGGACTCATCCGTTATGACTCGCTCAACGGATTGGACGGACAGCCGCGGCGGGTGCTCCGGCCCCGGCTGTTCCTCTACGGCGCGTTGATGCTGGTGGCGGTGGCGGGCCTCACGCTGAGCCTCGTGCGGCGCGTGCCCTTCGAGGCGAACCTGCTGCGCTTCCAGGGCATGCCCTACGTCGTCGAGCAGGGCACGGTGCGCAACCAGTTCGAGCTGCACCTGGTGAACAAGAACCCCTCCGAGACGGTGCTCACCCTCCGCGTGGACAGCCCCGTGCCCGCGCAGGTGGTGGTGCCGCAGGCGCAGGTGACGCTCGGCTCGCTGGAGAGCTTCCGGGTGCCGCTGTTCATCACCGTGGACCGGAGCCGTACGGAGCTGCCGTTCCACTTCACCGTCGAGGTGGCGGACGCGGCCTCCGGTGAGGTGAAGCGCATGGAGGCCCGGTTCCTGGGGCCTGCCATTCCCGATATCCGCCCTTAGTCATATGGATGCTGACTGAAGCGTACGCATCGAGAGCAGTCATGGCTGGGGATGGAGGCTGCTTGTGAGGCTTTGCATCTGCTGGAAGGCGTCTGGCGGCCGAGTGGACTCGGGTCATCGGCCACGCCAAGAGACTCCAGCGCTTCTCGTGCGAAGAGGCGTTCCGTGACGTCAAGGACTTGAGCTTCGGGATGGGACTGTCCCGTGGACTCGATGTGCCGAAAGTTCTCGCCGGCCCCCGTCGTGACCAGCGCAACCGGGTTTTGAACCGAGCTGTACCGTGGTGCAGAGGCAGCGCAGCACTCCCTTCGCAGCAGGGCGACGAGGACGGACGGGACGTCATCGTCTTTGGGACGACCTTTCCGTAGATTGAAGCCCTCCTCGATCCGGAAAGCGTCTCATGGCAAGCCGTCTGGGCGTCACGGTCCTGCTCCTCACCCTACTCAATGCGTGCGCCACGCCGCGTGTCATCCGCCTCGACACGGGGCAGGGGCCGCCCCTGGAGTACAGGCCGTCCTCCTCGAACACGTCCGTGAAGGTGGACGCGGAAGTATTCGAGGAGGCACTGGCTCGCTAGCTGCGGGAGGTGCCCCTGACGCTCCGTGCTCCGCGGCAAGGCGGGCTGGTGCGCGCCTCCCACCCGGGCAACAGTGCGGACACCCGCTGGCAGCGCTTGATGCGCAAGAGCTTTGGCGGTCTCTGTGAGCCAGGCCAGCGCAGGGACCACTGCCTCTCCCTGCTCGACGACGGGCTGGGCCTGGGCGCGTGGGACAAGCTGGGAGTCGCCCTGGGCCTGTCGCTGGAGCCACTCAAGGAGCGCATCGCCCGGTCGGTGGAGAAGACCCTGGCACCCCAGCTCTTCTACACCGTCATCGCAACGGGCCTCATCACCTGGGCCGTCCTGGCAGCTAATCCCGAGCCGGTGTTCACCAGGGCGGCGGCCATCGTCTCCGCGGTCCTGCTCATCTACCTGGGATTGGAGACGTTCCTGGAGGTGGTGGACGCGAGCCGGGAACTGAAGACGGCCACGGACCGGGCCACCACCTGGGTGGAATTGGAACAGGCCGGCCATCGCTTCGCCAACCGAGTAGGACCCGAGGTGGCGCGCGTCTTCATCCTCGCGGTCACCGTGGTGGTGAGCCAGGGCATGACCGGGGGCGCTGCATGGTTGGCCTCGCGGCTGTCGATGTTGCCCCACTTCACGGATGCTGCGGTCGCAGGGGGCGCACAGGCAGGCATCCACTTGGCGCACATAGGACAGGTGAGCGTGGTCGCCGTTGAAGGCAGCACCGTCGTCGTCTCCCTACCTGCCACAGCGATTGCCATGACGGCCCAGGGCCGGAGAGGAGTCGCAGCGGGAGGCACTCCAGCCAGCTTCAGGTCCTGGGGCTCGTCCAGTGGCCTCAAGAGCGCCATGGGCTCGGCGGGACCAGGCAAGCAGTGGCACCACATCGTCGAGCAGACGCCGGGCAATGTCTCACGGGTCGGTCCCCATGCGCTTCATAATACGCAGAACGTCATCCCATTGGCAGACCCTGACGAACTGGGAAAATGGAACCTGGGCGCTGGATCCGGGATGAACACCGCCGCTGCATGATGCCGCCAAGGAGCCGCCTTTCACCGAGGCCACTACACACGACTCGGGCCTTGACCCGCAGCGTTTGCACCGAGCACAGCCCCTGCCGCAAGGCTTGCACTTCTTGTTCTATGTGCCGCCCGAAGTCCCTCCAGGGAACTCCTGGCACGAGGCTTGGAAGGGGCGAAGCGGTGAGATGGAGCCCCTCCGCCAGGAAGTCCCCACGCCGCCCGAAGCCCTGCTTCGCCGGTATGACGTCTCCGGCCCTCGCTACACCAGCTACCCCACGGCGCCGGCGTGGCGGCAGGACTTCGGTCCGGAGCACCTGGTGGAGCGGCTCCAGCAAGCGGGCACCCGGGTGAGCGCCGAGCCACTGTCGCTCTACGTGCACCTGCCCTTCTGCCGCAGCCTCTGCTGGTACTGCGGCTGCAACGTCGTCATCAGCCGGGACCGGGCCGCGGCGGACCTGTACCTCGACCACTTGGAGCTGGAGCTGGACCTGGTGGTGCAGCGGCTCGGCGCGCGGCGCTCGGTGTCCCAGATTCACTGGGGCGGAGGCACGCCCACCTTCCTGGATGAGCGGCAGCTCGAGCGGCTGTGGACGGCGCTCACCCGCCGCTTCCGCATCGCGCAGGACGCGGAGGTGGCCATCGAAATCCACCCGGCCGTGACGACGCCCGGCCAGCTCACGCTGCTGCGGAGCCTGGGCTTCAACCGCGTGTCCATGGGCCTGCAGGACTTCGACGCGCGCGTGCAGCAGGTCACCAACCGCCTCCAGTCCCCGGAAGAGACGCGGGCGCTGCTGGAGCACGCCCGGCTGCTGGGCTTCAAGGGCGTGAACTTCGACCTCATCTACGGCCTGCCCCACCAGGACGCCGAAGGGTGGGCCCGCACGCTGGACACGGTGTTGGCGATGCGGCCGGACCGGCTGGCCGTCTACTCCTTCGCGTTCATGCCCGACGTGCTGAAGCACCAGCGGCGCATGCCCGCGGAGGCCCTTCCGAGCGGGCGCGCCAAGCTGGAGTTGTTCCGCTCCGCCTACGCGGCGTTCGTCTCCGCGGGCTACCGGCCCATTGGCATGGACCACTTCGCGGTGCCCGAGGACGAGCTGGCGCGCGCGCAGGCCGAGCGCCGGCTGGGCCGCAACTTCCAGGGCTACACCGTCAAGGCCGCCTCGGACGTGGTGGCCATTGGCAGCACCGGCATCAGCGACGTGGACGGCGCATATGCGCAGAACGTCCGCGCGCTGCCGCGCTACTACGAGCGCGTCTCCCAGGGCTGCCTGGCCACGGAGCGGGGCCTGTCGCTGACGGCGGACGACCAGCGGCGCCGCGCGGTCATCACCCGGCTCATGTGCAACTTCTGGGTGGATTTGGGGGCGGACGGCGCCGACTACTTCGCGCCGGAGCTGGAGCGGCTGCGCGCGTTCGAGGACGACGGCCTGGTGACGCGCACCGGCGCGCAGTTTGCGCTGACGCCCCTGGGGCGGCTCTTCGTCCGCAACGTGGCCATGGTGTTCGACGCGTATCTCGCGGGGACGGAGCGTCCCCGCTTTTCCCGCACGGTGTGAAGGGGTCGGTCATGGATGCATTGGGCGTGTTGAGCCAGGAGCACCGCCACATCCAGCGCGTGCTGGAGGTCCTGGAGCGGGCGGTGACGAAGGGCCGCGAAGGGGAGTTCGCCTCGGCCTCGCTCTTCCTGCGCGCCGCGAACTTCTTCCTCACCTTCGTGGACGGCAGCCACCACGCGAAGGAGATGGTGCTCTTCCAGACGATGGTGGCGCACCGGCTGCCGCTGGCGCCCGGGCTGCTGGCCCAGGTGTCCGGCGAGCACGGCACCGGCAGCGAGCATGCGGTGGCCATGCTCTGCGCGGCGGAGACGATGCTGCGCGGAGGGGGGACAGACCCCGTGCGCATGCTCGACGCGGCCGACGACTGGCTGCGGCTGTACCGGGGGCACACCGGGGTGGAGGAGGCGCAGGTGTTTCCCATGGCGCGGCGGCTGTTGCCCGCGGAAATCCTGGACCGGATGCGGACGCGCTTCGCCCGAATCGAAGCGTCGCATGGCTCGCTGGCGGAGGCCGCGGAGGCCATGGAGCGCGCCTTCATGCCCATCCCGGCGGGCCGCCTCTTCCCGCGTGGAGCGGTGTGCTCGTTCTAGAATGCGACGGGCGCCGCGGGAGCACTTCCCGCGACGCCCGGAGTCTGCTGCCTGTCTGACAGCCCGCGCGGCTCAGTGCTGCGCGAGAATCTCATCCAGCCGCTTCTTGTCGCTGGAGAAGGAGAAGTAGCTGTAGAGCGTGTGGCCGTTCCGCGGGTCCAGGATGTACGGCCGCAGCTCGCGCACCACGGCCAGCTTGTCCTGGGTGAACTGGAAGTGGCTCAGCAGCTGACCCACCTGGGAGACCAGGAAGTAGTGGTGCTGGGCCGCCGAGACGAGCACGCGCATCTTGTCCTCGGCGAAGGTCTGCCGGGAGATGGAGTCGTTGATGCGGCGCAGCTCGTTGTCCGAGATGGGCCGCACCACCGGCTGCGGTGGCGGGGGCGGCCCATCTCGGAC
>NZ_JABXEP010000157.1:0-18080 GCF_013372605.1 Myxococcus sp. AM009 | reverse complement strand
GGCGGCGAAGGTCGCGCCGTCCAGGCTGCACTCGAAGGTGGCGGGGCTCTCCGTGGCGTTGAAGGTGAACGCGGCGTTGGCGGAGTTCGTCGTCCCCGAAGGACCGCTGACGATGCTGGTGCTGGGCTTCGCGGTGAGCAGCGTGGGCAACCTGCTGACCGGGTTGGCCTGGGCCGTCTCCGCGGCGTTCGCGATGCAGGCCGTGCGCGGTGTGGGCATCGCCGCCATGGACGTGGCCAGCCACACGCTCATCCAGCGCTGGGTGCCGGCTGGGATGCGGGGCCGGGTGTTCGGCAACTTCTACGGAGCCATTGGCGTGGCCGCGGGGCTGTCCTACGTCGCCGGGGGATTGTTGCTGGACGCGACGTCCGCGCCGGTGACGCTGCTGGTGGTGGGCGCGGGTGGAACGCTCGCGACCCTGGTGGTGGCGTGGCGGCTCCCGGGCGCGCTGCGGACAAGCGCCGCGACGCGCGAACCGGAATGACGCCTCAAACGCTCTTTCCTGCCTGGGCGAGGAACCGTGCCGCGGGCAGGAGTTGGGCATAACCCATGCCCAACGCGGCGAGGAAGGCGGCGTGGACCTGGGGGGCGGTGACGGCCTGGCCGTTGAACTCCAGGCTCCGGGCCGCGCAGGCGTCATGAAGGACGGTGACCGAGTAGCCCAGGTCCGCCGCCGCACGCACCGTGGCGTCCACGCACATGAGCGTCATCATTCCCACGACCACCAGGTGCTTCACGTCCAGGGCCGCCAGGCGCTCCTGGAGGTCCGTCTTCTGGAAGCTGTTGGGGAAGTGCTTGAGCACCACCGCTTCCTCGGGAAGCGGCGTGACGTGGGGATGAATCTCCGCGCCGGGCGTTCCCGGAATGAAGAACGTCGCTCCCGGTTGAATCGACTCGTGTCGCACATGGATGACGGGTAGGCCGCGCTCCCGGAAGAAGTCCAGGGCAGCCCGTGCCTGGGTTGCCGCGGCATCGGCGTGGTCCAGTTCGCACCGCCCTCCCGGGAAATAGTCATTCTGGATGTCGATGAGCAGCAGCGCGGTGTGCTTCAGGGGGATGGTCATGGACGTCTTCCTCTTGGTTGAAGTGACGAGACGCCCGTTCGAATACCCAGCCCCGGCCTTCGCCGGGAGGGCCCGGATTGACAATCTCCAGGCTGAAAACGACAAACGCGCATGCCCAGTGAGCCCTCGTCCATTCGCATCGCGGTGCTGGCCCTGGACGGGTGCGTGGCCTCGAGTGTCACGGGGCCCCTGGACGTATTCGCCATGGCGAACCTCCTGAGCCGAGATGGGGGCAAAGGCGCGCCGTTCTCGGCGGAGCTCGTGTCCGTTCGCACTGGGCCAACGCGGATCTTCCACGGCCTGGAGCTGGCGGCCGTCAGAGCAGTCGAGCCCACGGACCGGTTCGACGTCATCCTCATCCCCGCGGTTGTGGGGAGCCTGGACGCCTGCCTGGCGGAACCCGCCACCTCGGCGTGGTTGAAGGGGCAACACGACCAGGGCGCGAAGCTGGCGGCCGTCTGTGCAGGGGCCTTCCTGCTCGCACAGACGGGACTCCTGGACGGCCGGGAGGCCACGACCCACTGGGGGCTGGCCCGGGACTTCGCGGCCCGTTACCCGCGCGTGGCGCTGAAGCCGGAGCTCCTGCTCCTGGACCACGGCGACGTGCTGACCGCGGGCGGAATCACCGCCTGCCTGGACCTGTGTCTGCACCTGGTGGCGAAGCACGCCTCGCCGGAGCTGGCTTCGCACTGCGCGAAGATGCTCCTGGTGGAGCCTGGCCGCCGGTTCCAGGTGCCTTATGCCGTCCACTCCGCTCCGCGCGAGCATGGGGATGCCGCCGTGCTGCGGGCCCAGGAGTGGTTGGAAGCACATCTCGCGAGTGAGGTGAGTCTGTCGGGGGCCGCCGCTGCCGCGAGCCTCGGTGCGCGCACGCTGCTTCGCCGCTTCCAGAAGGCAACCGGGGTCACTCCGCTGGAGTACGTCCAGCGCCTGCGCATCGAGGCCGCACGGCGCCTCCTGGAGACGACGCCGCGCACGGTGGAGGACATCTCCCAGGCCGTTGGCTACGTCGACACCACGTCCTTCCGGCGACGCTTCAAGGCGCGCACCGGCCTGTCACCCGACGCCTACCGTCGGCGCTTCGCCCTTCGGTAGCGTCGTCCGCGCCTCCCAACGCGCCTGGAGCCGGGGGAAGCAGGCGCGGAACGCCATGAACCACGCGGCGCCCGCCAGCAGGTCCACGGCATAGTGATAACGCAGCACCAGCGTGGACATGAGGATGGCCATGGCGACGGGCACCATCAGCCGGAAGCGCCACGGGTGCTGGCGCCGGTCGTGTTCGAGCAGCACCAGCGTGATGTACGTGTGCAGGCTGGGGAAGAGGTCGTAGGTGGACGAGCCGCTCGCCACGACGACGGCATTCAGTTGTGTGAACCAGCCGCCTTCGACGGGGACGGTGAACAGCTCCGGCCAGGCTGCCACGGGGCCGATGGCGGGCATCAGGTAGTAGCCGGCGATGCCCGGGACATAGGCGGAGAAGACATCGACGAAGAAGCGCTCCGCCCGCGCCCGTGGCCCCACCAGCGCCCAGGCCATGGCGAGGTGCAGGTAGCCGTGGAACGCCAGATAGCTGGCGCTGAAGAACTCGTTGACCCCGGGCGTGCTCCACCGCTGGAGCCACGCGGCCGGGGTGACGCCGAACAGGAACACGTCGGCGGACAGGAGCCACGCGTCACGGGGCACGAGCCCCAGCGCGGGGACGGCCTGCTTCACGGAGGCATAGAAGAAGAACGTCGCGAGGTAGGCGAGCAGCAGCCGGGCCCGGAAGACATGAGCCACTGCGTCCAGCCGCGCCAGCAGCGCCACGCTGCCCATGAACAGCACCGTGCCGCCAGCAGCTTGCACGGTGACGGTCGCGGAGGCTCCCGCGACGAACGCCAGCGCCGCCAAGAGGAGGATTCCGAACGCCGCGAGCAGGACTTCGTGCGGGTACAGCCGCTCAGGCATCCGGCGTGGCGGGCTTCGCCCCTCGGAGGAGCGAGCCGGAGAGGACGCCGCGCACGAACGAGAAGTAGGACGGGATGAAGGGGGCCCCCTGCGCGACGAGGTCCGCGCGCAGCGTCCGGTGCAGCGCGGGCAGGTTGTACCAGGGCACGCGGGGGTACAGGTGGTGCTCCAGGTGGTAGTTCTCGTTGCACATGAAGAAGCGCGTCACCGGGTTCGACAGGATGGTCCGGGAGCCTCGGACCGGGTGCGTGCTCTCTGGCAGGAAGGTGTGCTGGCTCATGCCCCGGACGTTGACCAGGGTGTTGAGGAGGAGCATCGGAATCGCCCAGGCATGGAGCAGCACCTGTCCGGGGATGAAGATGACCGCGGCCGTCAGGCCCGCGCCGGCCAGCGCCACTTCGAACAGCACCCATCGCCGCTCGGCGGTCGTTCCCTGCCGCCAGCCCAGGATGGGAATCATCGTGATGTACGCGGGGTACCCCAGCAGCAGCCGGCCCACATGCATCAGCAGCTCCAGCCACCGCCGACCCGTGTAGTTGGCGTAGTGGTCCGGGTCCTTCCCTCCGCCCAGGTCGGCATGGTGCTTCAGGTGCAGCACCTTGTAGGCCGCGTAGTTCTGCAACACCGGGAGCGCGCAGGCGATGCCACCCAGCCGGTTCAGCCAGGGCCACCGCGCGAGGCCACCGTGGACGGCCTCGTGGGTGAACAGGCTGATGCCATGCAGCGACGCCGCGGCGATGAGGTACAGCGGGGCGCGAGCGAGCCACACTGACCAGGTGGCGTCCCGCGCCGCGAGCACCACGGACAGCGCCGCCGCGCCCAGGTAGAGCACGAGGAACACGGCGAGCCGCGGAACGTGCCGCGCATCGACCTGCTCCAGTTCACGCAACTGCGAAGGGGTGAGGGATTCTGTCGCGAGCGGCATGGTGGTTCCGAGGTAGAACCATGCCATGGAACCTGTCCTGGTTTCGACGCCGCCCCATCGCTTGAAGTTCGCCGTGGTCCGGGAGGATGCCGCGCTGGAGTTGGCGCTCGTCGAGCGCACGCGGGCGCGGGCCGTGCTCACGGTGGCCTCGGGAGGCTGCACGCTCCTCACCCTGGCGCGGCGCCATCCAGCGCTCGAGCTGGTGGGCTTCGACTTCAACCCGCGTCAGCTCGCGCACGTCCGGGAGAAGGCGGAGGGGCTCGGCCGCCTTCCGCTGGCCCGCTACAGCGTGGAAGCGGAGGACACTGCGGCCCTGAATCAGCGCGGCGAGTTCGAGGGGCTCTTCCGCACGCTGCGCCGGTTCATCGAGGAGTTCGTCGCGCCCGCGCACGAACTCGCCGCCTTCTTCGCGCTGGCCACCCCGGCCGCACAACGCCGGGAGGCCTGTGCCCGCTGGTTCGCTTCGCCCTACTGGCCCGTGGCCTTCGAGCTGGCCCTGGCGGCGCCGTTGCTGAACACCATGTTCGGGCCCGCGGCGACACAACATGCCGAGCCCGGCTCGTATCCTGGCTATTTCCAGGCGGTCTTCGAACGCGGGCTCCGGCGGGAGGATGCACACCGCAATCCCTTCCTCCAGCACGTGCTGCTCGGCGGGTACCTGCGTGAGGATGCCCCCGAGTATCTCCAGGCCGAAGGCCCGCTGGCGCTGACGCTCGTCCAGGGCTCGCTGCCAGAGGTGCCGCGCCTGGACCGCTTCGACGTCATCTCGCTCTCCAACATCTTCGACTGGTCGGAGGACGCGCTCGTGGCGGAGTGGGCGGGGTTGCTCGCGCGTGAGGCGCGGCCTGGCTGCGCCGTCCTCATCCGTCAGCTCAACAACCGCCGGGACCTCCGCCGCTTCTTCCAGCCGGCCTTCGAGTTCGATGACGCGCTCGGCGCGGAGCTGCTCGCCCGGGACCGGAGCCTGTTCTACGAGCGCATCGAGGTCGGCTTCCGCGTGCCAGGCAGCCCATGAGTGACGTGCGCTTCATCGTTGCCCGGCCCGACACGATCGGGCCCTATGTCGAGCGGCTGCGCCTGCTGGAGCGTGACATCCTCTATCCGCTCGCGGATGGGGCCGACCACTTCTTCATCGACCATGGGCCCGGGTACCACCCGTTCTTCTCCTCCATGGGCGAGGCGTACTTCCTGCTGGCGCTCCGTGGCGACGACCTGCTCGGCTCCGTGACGGGGGTCTTGCGTCCGGTGTGGCACGGGACGCGGAAGGTGGACGCGCTCTACATCTGCGACCTCAAGCTGGCGAAGCACGCGCGGGGCTCCGGCCTCGCCACGAAGCTCCTGCTCCAGGGCCTCAAGCACCTCTTCCTCATCCCCCCGCTGCGGCGGATTCGTTTCCTCTACGGCGCGGCGATGCGCGGCGCCCGGGGCGACGTGATGCGCATCGCCCGAGGCTGGAACCCGCTGCGCATGGGGCGTCCCGCGAGCCGGCTCGCGCTCTACTTCGTACCGCCCTCGCGGCTCGAGGCGCTGGAGACCCGGCGTGCGCCTCCGCGTCCCACGGGCGTGGGGCTCCGCCTGGGGCCCGCGCCCGCCAGGACCCTGGAAGGGGCGGGGTGGTGCACCACGGCGGGGGACAAGGACCTTCAGCGGCTGTCCACGGGGCGCCCGTGGCCCCTGGTCCACCTGGCGGCGCCGCCCGAAGCCTGGACGCACGGTTGGGGCGAGTACCTTCGTACCTGTGGCGTGGAATTGGCGGCGCGCGGGGGCGAGGCGCTCACCTGTTTCAGCATCGACGAGCGGCTGGAGGACCATGTCCACTGGCTGCGTGAGGCGGGCATCGCACCGGATTCGGTGTGCACCGTCTATTCTCTGGACCTCTCCTTTCCCGTCAGGGCGCCAGCATGGGTGCACCTCCCCTCGTCCGAAATCTGAAGCTGCGGCGGCACATCGCCGGACTCAAGGCGGCGTGGAACGCGCTGGACGCGCCCTACCTGCGCGCATTGAGGGACGGCACCTTCGCGCGGGAGGACTTCGTCGAGACGCAGCTCCAGTTCTTCTCCGCGGTGGCGCACTTCTCCAGGCCCATGGCGATGCTCGTCAGCCGTCTGCCGCATCCCAGCCAGCGGCTGCCGCTGGTGGAGAACATCTTCGACGAGCACGGCCGCGGCACCCTGGCTCACGGCCACGAGCGCACGTTCCAGGTGCTCCTCTCCCGCCTGGGCGTTGAGGCGGCTCGCGTGGAGCAGCACGTGACGTGGCCAGAGGTGCGGGCCTTCAACGTGGCGCTCACCGGCCTCGCCGCGTTCGAGGGGCCGCTCACCGGGCTCGCCGTGTTCGGCATCATCGAGGACCTGTTCAGCGGCATCTCCCTGGAACTGGGACGCGGCATCGTCGCGCGGCGCTGGCTCCAGCACGGCGAGGTGGTGCACTACCCCACGCACGCGGACCTCGACGAGGAGCACGCGGAGGGCTTCTACCGGCAGCTCGATGCGCCCTACGAGACGGAGGCCGGGGCCGCTGAGATTGAGCAGGGCCTGACGCTGGGCGGGCACCTCTTCCTGGGCCTGTACGACGCGCTGTTCCGGGCGCGTCACCGCCGGCTCGCTTAGGGCCGCGTTGCGCTCGGACCTTCCCGCGTCGCGCCTCCAACAGATGCCCAGGTCGCGAGCGCTAGGAGACGACGGACTGGACGCTCAGGGCCTTCGCGCGCGCAGCCGCCACACCTGGAAGGTGTGCAACCGGCGTCCACGGAAGTCGCCGAAGAGCTCCACGGGGCCTTCCAGCGTGGTGAAGCGAGAGACCAGGTCCTCGGGAGGCTGTGGCCCGCCCTCGCTCACCCACAGCGCGTCGTGCCCGGGCGTCACGTCCGGGTCGGACCAGAGGTCGTACTGACTGAAGCGCGCCGGCGCCCCCGTCTTCGTGGACCGCCGCGCGTAGTAGGCCACCTGGGAGGCCAGTTGGTAGTTGGGCGCGTACACGGCGGCGACGTTGTCGGGCGACAGGCCCGGGAACAGCCGCTGCGGCGTGGCCAGCTCGCGCAGCACGCTCCATCCGTGCGTCCGCCACAGCGCCGTGTCCCGGCGGAAGTGGAGCACGGGGAACCGCAGGTGCGAGCCCACCACCAGCACCACCGCCAGCCCGCTGAACGCCGCCGCGCGCTGCCAGACGGGCCGCATCCCCGCCACGCCCACGCAGGCCGCGATGTACGCCGCGGACGGCCAGTTGGCCTCTCCCCGGGTGCGCAGCGACGCGTAGCCGAAGAAGAGCAAGGGGACGCAGGCCGCCATGCGCAGCAGGAAGTGCTCGCGCGGACCGCGCACGCCGTACACCAGCGCGAGGGGAAAGAGCACCGGCCCTCCCAGGGCGAGCTGTCCCGCGAGGAACTCGCCGAAGGTGCTCCAACCGCTGCGCCAGCCGCGTCCCAGGCCATGGCTGAGCTGAAAGGTGAAGCCCACCCAGTCATGGCCCGCGTTCCAGAACACCACCGGCGCGAAGCAGGCGCCCGCCAGCGTCGCCGTGCGCCACGCCCCCCAGGGCATGCGCCGCGCCCGCACCGTGGTGATGAGGAACGCCACGCCCAGCAGCACGGCCGGGTACTTCGACAGCAGGGCGCACCCTCCCACCAGTCCCGCCAGGGCCCAGCGCTCCCGCCACAGGGCCCACAGGGCCAGCGACCAGAACAGGAGCAGGGGCGAGTCGGGCGTGGGCCACACTCCCGCCACCGCGCCCGCGGGGACGACGCTCCACAGCGCCGCCGCCCGCCAGGCCGTCGCCGCGTCACCGTGGACGTCGCGCGCCAGTCGCCACACGGCGGCCACCGTCCCCACGCCGCACAGCATCGCCGTGCCTTCGATGCCCAGCAGGGCGATGTGCCACGCCACCAAGGGCGGGTGGTCGAAGTAGCCCCAGTCGAGCTTGCGGGCCCATTGCCAGTAATAGGCCGTGTCGAAGTAGACGTCCGTGCCCAGCACCAGGGCGAGCCGCGCCCCCAGCGCCACGCCGAGCAGCGCCACGCAGGTTTTCAGACGGAGGCCCGCCGAGGCGGGACGCGAGACAGCGGGAGGCGGCGGAGACACGGCGGCGACCTACCCGGCCCGCCCCGCTGTTGGCCAGCATCCCTCCAGTGCTTTCGGCTTGCCCGCCCTCACGCGGGTTCGTATCTCGACAGCCATCCCCCTTCCTGGAGTCCCGATGGCCACGCCCCCTCCGTCAGCTGACACTTCCAATCGTCTGGCCCGGGAACCCTCTCCGTATCTGCGCCAACACGCGCACAACCCCGTGGACTGGTTCCCCTGGGGGGCAGAGGCGCTCGCGAAGGCGAAGGCGGAGGACAAGCCCATCCTCCTGTCCGTGGGCTACTCCGCCTGCCACTGGTGTCACGTCATGGCGCACGAGTCGTTCGAGTCGCCCGAGACGGCCCGGGTGATGAACGAGGGCTTCATCAACATCAAGGTGGACCGCGAGGAGCGGCCGGACCTGGACCAGCTTTATCAAGGCGTGGTGCAGCTCATGGGGCAGGGCGGCGGCTGGCCCCTCACGGTGTTCCTCACGCCGGACCTGAAGCCCTTCTACGGCGGCACCTACTTCCCGCCGCAGGACCGCTACGGCCGTCCGGGCTTCCCCCGGCTGCTGATGGCGCTGCGGGACGCGTGGGAGAACAAGCAGGACGAGGTGCAGGGGCAGGCGGCCCAGTTCGAGGAGGGGCTCGGGGAGCTGGCCACCTACGGGCTGGAGGCCGCGCCCGCGGTCCTGACGGCGGCGGACGTGGTGGGCATGGGTCAGCGCATGGCGAAGCAGGTGGACCCGGTCCACGGGGGCTTCGGCGGCGCGCCCAAGTTCCCCAACCCGATGAACCTCGCGCTGATGCTGCGCGCGTGGCGAAGAGGCGGGGGCGCGCCGTTGAAGGACGCGGTGTTCCTGACGTTGGAGCGCATGGCCCTGGGCGGCCTCTATGACCAACTTGGGGGCGGCTTCCACCGGTACTCGGTGGACGAGCGGTGGCTGGTGCCCCACTTCGAGAAGATGCTCTACGACAACGCGCAGCTCCTGCACCTCTACGCGCAGGCGCAGCAGGTGGAGCCGCGTCCGCTGTGGCGCAAGGTGGTGGAGGAGACGGTGGCCTACGTGCGCCGCGAGATGACTGACGCGGGCGGCGGCTTCTACGCGGCGCAGGACGCGGACAGCGAGGGCGAAGAGGGGAAGTTCTTCGTCTGGCGCCCTGAGGAGGTCCGCGCGGCGCTGCCGGAAGCGCGGGCGGAGCTGGTGCTGCGCCACTTCGGCATCAAGCCTGGCGGCAACTTCGAGCACGGCGCCACGGTGCTGGAGGTGGTGGTGCCCGTGTCGGAGCTGGCTCGGGAGCGCGGCGTCGCCGAAGACGTCGTGGAGCGCGAGCTGGCCGCGGCCAAGCAGACGCTCTTCGACGTGCGGGAGCGGCGGGTGAAGCCCGGCCGGGACGACAAGCTGCTGTCGGGCTGGAACGGGCTCATGATTCGCGGGCTCGCGCTGGCCTCGCGGGTCTTCGGCAAGCCGGAGTGGGCGAGGTGGGCGGCGGACGCCGCGGACTTCGTGCTGGAGAGGGCGTGGGACGGGACGCGGCTGGCGCGCTCCTACCAGGAGGGGCAGGCGCGCATCGACGGCTTCCTGGAGGACTATGGCGACCTGGCTTCGGGCCTCACCGCGCTCTATCAGGCCACCTTTGACGTGAAGTACCTGGAGGCGGCGGACGCGCTGGTGCGCCGGGCCGTGGACCTCTTCTGGGACGCGGAGAAGGCGGCGTACCTCACCGCGCCCCGGGGACAGAAGGACCTGGTGGTGGCGACGTATGGCCTCTTCGACAACGCCTTCCCGTCCGGCGCCTCCACGCTGACGGAGGCGCAGGTGGAGCTGGCGGCGCTCACGGGTGACAAGCGGCACCTGGAGCTGCCGGAGCGCTACGTGGCGCGGATGCACGACGGGCTCATGCGCAACGCCATGGGCTACGGCTACCTGGGCCTGGCGGCGGACGCGCTGCTGGAGGGCGCGGCGTCCGTCACCGTCGCGGGCGCGTCCGATGACGTGGCGTCGCTGCGGGCCGCCGTGGACCGTGCCTTCGCGCCCACCGTGGCGCTGGCCTGGAAGGCACCGGGACAGCCCGTGCCCGCGTTGTTGCAGGGGACTTTCGAAGGACGCGAGCCGGTGAAGGGGCGGGGCGCCGCCTACCTGTGCCGGGGCTTCGTCTGCGAGCTGCCCGTCACCGAGCCGGACGTGCTCGCCCAGCGGCTGGCGGCGCTCACCGGCCCCTGAGCAGGGGCCGGCGCGGCCCGCGTCACTTGACGTCCGTCACCTTCAGCGCGCCGATGAGCGGCGTGATTTCGGCGTTGCCTTCCTTGCCGAAGGCGAAGTGCGTGGCGTCCGCCACCACCTGGTTGAAGGTGGGGTCCAACTGGGTCCACTCGCCCACGAAGGCCTCCACCCACTCGTGCCAGTAGAGGGCGGGCACGCCGTCCTGGTTCACCATGTAGATGACGCCGTCCACGCGCCGGGCGGGCACCCCCGCCGCGCGCAGCAGCGCCACCGACAGCAGCGAGTGCTCCGTGCAGTCGCCCTTCTTCTGGCTCAGCACGTCCGTGGCCCGGTCCGCGCTGGCGCCGTAGTCCTTCTCCAGGTTGGAGTACACCCAGGTGTTCACCTTCTGGGCGATGCGGTACGCGTCCTTCTCCGTCCCCACGAGCTGCTTCGCCAGCGCGCGGATGGCCGGCGCGTCGCTCTCCACGACGAGCGTGGACTTGAGATTCTCGCCGCCCTCCGGGTCCTTCAGCGGCAGGGGCTTGCGCGCCTTGGGCGCGGCGGCGGACAGCGTCACCTCCACGCTGCCGTCCGGCTTCGGCTTGAAGTGCTGGCGGTACGTCTGCTCCTGGAACTTCGCGGGCAGGCCCTGCACCACCAGCGTGACGTGGCCGGGCACGGCGCGCGCGGACTCGGGCAGCGGCTTGGGCAGCACCACGCGGGTGAGGCCAAAGACTTCCACCAGGTCCAGCCGCTTCGCGACGGCCTCCGTCTCCTTCCGGGCCTGCATCGTCGTGCCGTAGTCCACCAGCACCATCTCCCCGCGCTGGGTGAGGTACGAGACGACGGGGACCTTCTCCTTCTCCGACACCGTGACGGCCTTGCCCAGCTTCACCCGCACGCCGTTGATGGTCCGCTGCTCCTCGGGCTCCACGGTGGTGGAGAGGCCGTAGGACTCCAGGTCCATTCCATCCAGCGAGAAGCCCGTCACCTTCGCCTTGCGCAGCAGCGCCACGCGCGGCGGGTCGGCGTCCTCCACCCGCTCCTTCGTGGGCGGCAGCCTGGGCAGCGGCTCGTCGGGGCGGCCTGGGCGCTTGCGCACCACCTGCACGCCGTTCGCGGTGGCCGTGCCCTCCAGCGTCTGCGTGCCGCCGTCACCCGTCTGCTTCACGACGAAGGACAGCAGGCGCCCACCAGGCTTCGCCTCGTAGATGCGCTCCTCGTCATGCATGCGCTCCGACACGCGCGAGCCCACCATGGCCTTGAAGACGAGCTGGTTGGTCGTCTTCACCCGCGCGGGCTGGCCCGGGAGGACCTCCAGGTCGGTGAAGAGCCAGCCGACCTTCTTGTCCATGAGGTACAGGCCGAAGTACTCGCCGCCCTTGGGGCGGGGGGCCTTCACCACGTCGGAGACGGGCGCCTGGGCGGCAGCGGCCTTGGCCGCCGGAGCGGGCGCCCTCGCGAGCGCGGACGGTGCGCCCACCAGCAGGGCGCACAGGGACACGAGGGCCAACAAGGTCGGTCGGTGCGTGCGAGTCATCGTGCCCCTTCTAACGAGGGAAGGGGCCGTTGTCTTCACCCGCCCGGCCTGGCGGCGCGGGGGACTACAGCCGCTTGGTGAGGATGATGAGGTCGTCCCCCACCTTGTAGAAGTCCCGGATGCGGGCCTCCTCGCCGTACTTCATGGAGGCGTAGAAGCCGCGCGTGGGGCCGTAGGCCTCGGTGGCGCTCGTCTCCACGCGGATGAGGCGCCCGTTGCGGCGGCGCAAATCGCCCTCCATGGCGGCCACCAGCGCCGCGCCTACGCCCTGGCCGCGAACTTCCGGTGCGGACGCAATCCAGTACAAGTCATAGGTGTCCTCCGTCATCGGCGTGGGGCCGTAGCAGACGTACCCCACGAGCTCGCCGCCGCGGTCCGCGACGATGATGGCGTAGTCCGTATTGCCCGCCGTGAGCGTGGTGTTCGCCAGCTCGGTGGCGACCTCAACCTCCTGCGGCGAGAAGGTTTCGATCTTTCGAATCAGGGCGGCGATTGGCGCCCTGTCCTTTTCTTCGATGGGACGGATGTCCATGTGCTCTCTCGAGCGCGACCTCCACGAGCCGGGACGCCAGGGCCGGGTAGTCCATTCCGGTGGCCAGGGCGGCCTTGGCGAACCCCGCGCTCGGATGAAGGTCGCAGTTGGGGTTGATGTCGATGACGTAGGGCACGCCCTCCGGGGACACCCGGAGGTCGACCCGTCCATAGTCCTGACAGTCCAGTGCTGCAAAGGCTTCCAGCGCGACCTGCACGCAACGGGCTTCCAGCTTCCCGTCCAACCGGCACAATCCGCTGGTGGTGTCCCGGTACTCCGCCGACGCCGCCTCCCACTTGGCGTTGTAGGAGACGATGTTGGGCCTGTCCTCGAACGTACGGCCGAAGACGATTTCCGTCAGGGGCAGCGCCTGGCGCGGCTGGTTGCCGAGCAGCGGCACATAGATTTCCCGCCCGGGGATGAACTGCTCGACCAGGGCCGGCTGATGAAACTCGCGGAGCACCGCGTCACAGGCGCGGACCAGCGCGGCGCGCTCGTGCACCACGGACTCCGCCGTCACGCCCATGCTGGCGTCTTCCCGCGCGGGCTTGACGATGAGCGGCCAGGGCAGGTCCACCGCCAGCGCATCCTCCAGTCGCTCCACCACGCGGAAGGGCGGGGTGGACACGCCGCGCGCGGTGAGCACCTCCTTCGCCTTGGGCTTGTGCAGCGCCAGGCCCAGGGACAGCGCGGACGAGCCCGTGTAGGCCAGCCCCAGCGCGTCCAGCAGGCAGGGGACGGCCATCTCTCCGCGGCTGTCAGCCGCCAACGACTCGCAGAGGTTGACGACCAGGTCCGGCTGGCGCCGGCGCAGGGTGTCCACGAAGTCGAGCCGGTCGCCTTCGATGGCGAGCGGTTCGGCCAGGGTGTCACCCTGGTTGAGGGCGTCCGCCATGGAGGAGACGACACGGACCACATCCTCCCGGGCCTCCCGCCCAGGGTCGTCCTCGAGGAGGTCGTGGTCGCGGTTGTGCAGCAGGATGATGTGCATTCGGTGGTGCCGGAGGGTTACCACGTCCCCTGCCGCCATCACAGTCCGCACGTGAGGTCGGCTGCCCCCCGGAGAGGTTCGCGGTACGTTTGATGACCTCCCGAGGGGGTATCCAGGAGTATGGAAAGGGAATCATGCGCATCCGTGACCCCATCCACGGCACCATCCCGGTCAGTGACGCCGAGAAGGCCGTCATCGACAGCCGGCACTACCAGCGGCTGCGCTATGTCCGGCAGCTGGGCTTCGGGGACCTGGCCTTTCCCGGGGCCACGCACACGCGGCACATCCACTCCCTGGGCGCCATGCATGTCGCCTCGCGCGTGTTCGGCGCGGTGGCCGCCCAGTCGTCGCTGCCGGAGGAGGTGCGGGAGCGCTTCTGCGCGGCGGTGCGGCTGGCGGTCCTCTGCCATGACCTGGGGCACATGCCGCTGTCGCATGCCTCGGAGCGCATCGCCCCGAAGCGCTCGCTCCTGCGCCTGCCGTCGTGGCTGGACGGCACCGCGGAGGGGGAGCTGGCCACGCACGAGGACTACACGGCGAAAATCCTCCTCGACAGCTCGCTGACGCCCATCATCGAGAGACACTTCGGCGACCTGGGGATTACGCCCATGGCGGCGGTGGCGCTGGTGTCGGGCGCGAAGCCGCCAAAGGACCCGGGCTTCACGCATCAGGGCGTGGACTGGACGCCGTTGCTGCGCGCCATCGTCTCCGGCGAGCTGGACGCGGACCGCATGGACTACCTGCTGCGCGACTCCTTCTACACAGGGGTCAACTATGGCCGGTACGACATGGATTGGATTGTCAGCAACCTCAACCCCGCGATGAAGGACGGGCGGGCCTACCTCGCCCTCAGCCGGGCGGCGGCCTTCGCCTTCGAGGACTTCCTCCTCAGCCGCTATCACATGTTCGTGTCGGTGTACCTGCACCACACCTCGGTGAACTTCGACTACATGCTGCGGCGCTACTACGAGGAGTCGCCCGGCGAGTTCGAGATTCCTTCGGATCCGGAGGAGTTCCTGCTCTGTGACGATTCGGCGCTCTGGTACACGCTGCGCCGCTCCAGGAATCCGTGGGCCCAGCGCATCAGCCAGCGGCAGGGCTACAAGCTGCTGGCGCAGTTCACGGAGCGGGACACGGGCTACGATTTGGACGTGCTGCGCAGCGCGCTGGTGTCCCACAAGTTCGACCACTACGTCGTCGAATCCCAGAATGTGCTCAGCAAGTACACCTCCGGGCCGTCTGGCCGGGGGCCGAGCCTGTACATCATCGACGCGTCCACCGGCCGGCTGACGGAGGTGGCGCGCTACACGCCGCTGTATCAACGCTACAGCGGCGCGGTGCGGCTGGTCCGGCTGTACGTCCGGCCAGACCAGGCGGACAAGGCACATGCGTTGATGGGCCGGCTGCTTGGCCAGGCGGTGGAATCATGAGCGAGCGGCTCCCCAGTCTGGGCCTGGGCCTGGGCCTGCTGGCCCACGGTCCGGTGGAGGCCCGCCCTTCTTCCGTGGCGCTGCTGTACCGGCGCGCGGGGGAGGGCGTGGAGGTCTTCTGGGTGAAGCGCGGCAAGGCGCTCCGCTTCGCGGGCGGCTTCTATGCCTTTCCCGGGGGCAAGCTGGACGCGGCCGACGCGGACGTGCCGGTGGCGGGCGCCAGCGGAGAGGAGGCGGCGCTGCGCTCGGCCGCGGCGCGCGAGCTCTTCGAGGAGACGGGCGTGCTGGTGGCTCACGGCGCACAGGCGCTGTCATCCGCGAAGGTGGAGTCGCTGCGCAAGGCGCTCCTGGACGGGGCGCTGGGGTGGGGCGCGCTGCTGAAGGCGGAGGGGCTGTCGCTGAACGCGGAGGACTTCCGCGCCGCGGGCCGGTGGGTGACGCCGCCGTCGCTGCCCGTGCGCTTCGATACGCGCTTCTACCTGGTGGAGCTGCCCGCCCACGCGCGCGCGGAGTGGTGGCCCGGCGAGCTCGCGGAGGGCGCCTGGGTGAAGCCCGCGGATGCCCTGGCGCGGTGGGGGGATGGCTCGGCGCTGCTGCACCCACCCGCGGTGCATGCCTTCCAGGTGCTGGGCACCTTCACGGATGCGTCCGACGTCCTGGCGCGCCTGGCGACGCCTCCGTTCTGCCCGGGCTACGTCTCGCAGCGCATCGAGTACCAGCAGGGCGTGCGCGTGGTGGCGCTGGAGACGCCCACGCTGCCGCCGGCCGCGCACACCAACGCGTATGTGCTGGGCAACGGCGAGCTGCTCATCGTGGACCCGGGCGCCGCGGACGTGAAGCAGTACGCGAAGCTGCTATCGCTGGTGTCGGGCCTGAAGGCGGAGGGCTTGCGGCCGGTGGCGGTGGTGCTCACCCACCACCATGGTGACCACGTGGGCGGCGCGCGCGCGGTGAAGGAGCGCCTGGGCATCCCGCTGTGGTGCCACGCGCGCACGGCGGACCGGCTGGACTTCCCGGTGGAGCGGCTGCTGGAGGACGGCGACGTGCTGGCGCTGGCGGGCGAGGTGCCGCAGCGCTGGCGCGTGCTGCACACGCCGGGACATGCGCAGGGGCACGTGTGCCTCGTGGACGAGCGCAGCCGCTCAGCGGTGGTGGGGGACATGGTGGCCAGCGTGGGGACCATCGTCATCGACCCGCCGGAAGGGCACATGCGGGACTACCTGACGCAGCTCTCGCGGCTGCGGGACTGGCCCGTGAGCACGCTGTACCCGGCGCACGGCTCGCCGATTCCGGACGGGCCCGCGAAGCTCCAGGAGTACCTGGATCACCGGGCGGCGCGGGAGGCGCTCATCCTCCAAGCCGTGCCGCCCAACGGCGCCACGCTGGCGCAGGTGGTGTCCCTGGCCTACGCGGACACGCCGCCGCTGCTGCACCCCATCGCGGAGCGCAGCGCGCTGGCCACCCTGGAGAAGCTGGTGGAGGAGGGCCTCGTGCGCGAGGAGTCGCTCCAGTACTTCCGCGCCTGAGCCGAGGTTCGTGACTCTCCAGCTCAGGCGACCATCCCGAGGTCGTTCGAGAATCACGAATGTTGGTTTAGTCCAGAGGCACCGACAACAGCTCCCGATGACACGTCACGTAGAGCGTCCGGTCGTGCACCAGCAGGCCGCCCAGGTCTGCGTGGCCGACGTCGTGCACGGCGAGGCACTCGGTGGAGTCGAGCGACCAGATGCGCACGGTGCCATCGGAGCTCCCGGTGCACAGCAGCCCGAGCGCGGGCTCCACCGCGACGAAGTCCACCCCGTGCGTATGGCCCTGCCATTGCCGCACGACGCGGCCGGTGCGGCTGTGGAGCATGTGGGCCACGAAGTCCCAGGACCCGCAGAGGAGGTGCTCTCCGTCGGGGTGCCAAGCCAGCGCCCGGAGGGTGTTCGACGGGCGGTTCCACGCGATGCCGAGCTGCTCCTTGCGCTCGGCGCCGAGGGGCTCATGGCGCGCGGTGGCCATGCGCAGGTGGAAGAGGGCGCGGACGTTGAGCGTGAGGCTTTCGAGCACGTGGACGGCGCCGTTGCTTCCGCCCACGGCGACGAGGCCCCGGGCGGGCGCATGCGCGAGCGCGTAGAGCGGTCCGGTCTCCAGCGTGCGCAGGTTCTCGCCCGTCCATGCGTCCCACAGCCGCGCGCTGCTGTCGGCGCTGATGGAGACGACGCGGTCCTCGCTGACGACCGCGGCGGCCTGGACCTCCTCTCCGTGACCCTCGAAGGTCTGCACGCGTCGCCAGTCCTTGGAGTCCCAGACGGCCAGGCCGCGGATCTTGTGCGCCTCGAGCACGCGGCCGAGCTCGGCTTCACCCGCCAGCCGGAACCAGGGCTCTCCATTCCGACAGATGGCGTCCGTCTTCAGGACCCGCGTGCACTCACCGGTCGCCAGACTCCAGAGGAAGATGCGCCCGCGCCCGTTCGCGGCGATGTGACGCCCGTCGGGCCACAGCATCGGCGCCCCGAGCGGATCTCCGTTGGGTTCGCCCGCATCGAGCCGCTGGGGATGACGACGCCACATCGCTTCAGTCTAAGCCCCAAGGTTCGTGATTCGAGGAGTTCCTTCCCCAGGGCAAGGATAGGTTCTGGTTGAGTCGTCGGCAGCGCCAGCCGCTGCTGCGCCGAGGCGACCTCAGGCGTACCGCCTGGAGTCGCTAGAACATCGCGTTCGGCCGTCTAGAAGCGGCCGGCGAGCCCCAGCGCCCCGCCTCCCGGGGTCAGGCTCGCCGTGGGCACCAACACCACGGGGCGCTCCTGCTGGCGCCGCCGCTGGTGGGCCCCATGGGACAGCTCGAACGCGAGGATGGACGTCGCCACGGGCACGGCGAAGGTGGCGGTGAGGGCCGCCCAGGACGCTTCGTCCGACAGCGCCACGACGGCCAATGGCGCGGCCGTTCCCACCAGTCCGCCCAGCAGCGTGGGCAGGAAGCCGCCGCGTGCATCCATCAGCGAGCCTCCCAGGTACACGCCTGACGCCGCGCCGAGCCCCATCCCCAGCGAGGCGCTGATGAGGCTGAGGTTCCTCCCGGACCTGCACTCGCTGTAGCCACAGGACACCCGGTCCGCCACGAGGACGCCTCCGAGGAAGGTCACCGCGAGGCCGGAGGCGCCAATCAGCGCGCCGCCCACCGACTCGCCCACGAGGCGCGCGCCCAGCGGGAACGGCGCATCCCGGGGCGGATGCATCCGGGGAGGGGCTGGTGGCCTGGAGGCCGGTGACGGACGGCCCACCGCGGACCGTTGCCGCGTGGGCGTCACGGGCTCATGCCTTCGCGGCGTGTCATCCATTGACTGGGCGAGCGCGAGGGCGGGCAGCAGGAGCGTCAGCAGGAGGGGGCGGGGCGGATGGGAG
>NZ_JABXEP010000156.1:0-18085 GCF_013372605.1 Myxococcus sp. AM009 | reverse complement strand
GGCTCAACGGGGGCGTGGCGGGCGCGTATGCTGCCGGGCATGCGAATCCTCTACGGTGTCGTCGGCGAAGGCATGGGCCATGCGACGCGCTCCCGCGTCCTCCTCGAGGCGCTGACGAAGGAGCACGAGGTCCACATCGTCGTCTCCGGCCGGGCCCAGGACTACCTGGCCAGGCGCTTCCAGAACGTGCACGGCATCTGGGGGCTGACGCTCGCGTACGAGGGCAACTCGGTGAAGAAGTGGCAGACGGTGCTGCAGAACCTCACGGGCGCCGTGAAGGGCTGGCCGCAGAACATCCGCCAGTACTTCGAGCTGGTGGACGACTTCCGCCCGGACGTGGTGGTGAGCGACTTCGAGTCGTTCAGCTACATGTTCGCCCGCAACCACCGGCTGCCCGTCATCAGCGTGGACAACATGCAGGTCATCAACCGGTGCAAGCACGAGCCGGCGCTGCTGGCGGGCCACGAGGACAGCTACGAGACGTCGCGCGCCATCGTGAAGGCGAAGCTGCCGGGGGCCTTCCACTACCTCGTCACGACGTTCTTCTACCCGGAGCTCCGCAAGCGGCGCACCACGCTGGCCCCGTCGATTCTGCGCCCTGAAATCCTGGAGGCGAAGTCCGAGCCCGGCGAGCACCTGCTCGTGTACCAGACGTCGACGACGAACACGGCGCTGCCGGACATCCTCAAGGCCGCGGGCATCCCCTGCCGCGTGTACGGGCTGCGCCGCGACCTCACCGAGGACCTGGTGGATGGCAACCTCACGTACCGGCCCTTCAGTGAGCAGGGCTTCATCGACGACCTGCGCACCGCGCGGGGCGTGGTGGCCAGCGGCGGCTACACGCTGATGAGCGAGGCGGTGTACCTGCGCAAGCCAGTGCTCAGCGTGCCGCTGGTGGGCCAGTTCGAGCAGGTCATCAACGCGCTGTACCTGGAGCGGCTCGGGTACGGCATGTACGTGAAGGCGCTGACGGTGGACGCGGTGAAGGAGTTCCTGGCGCGCGTGCCCCGCTGCCAGCAGGCGCTCCAGGGCTACGAGCAGGACGGCAACACGCGGATGCTGGCCGCCCTGCGCGAGCAGCTGGCCCTGGCCTACGAGCACCGCGGCCACTGGGCCATGGAGTTGGCGCGGGACTGACCGTCAGTGCAGCGGCACCCCGGTCTCGTTGTTGCGCTCGGCCGCGCGCCGCGTCAGCTCGGTGAGCCAGGACTGGGTCAGCGGCGTCTCGCTCTGGCTGCCGGTGTAGCGGTCCTGGCTGCTGTCCTGGGGCATGAAGCGGTTGGCCCAGGCGGTGAGGGCGGCCGTCAGGTTGGGCGCCAGCGCGCGGCCCACGGCGGCCAGCTTCGCCGGTGCGCCCAGCACCGCCTCGGCGTCGCCCCGCCGGCACGCGTCCAGAATCGCGCGCGCGGACTGCTCGGCGCTCATCGAGGCGATGGGCAGTGAGTCCCCGGTGGCGAACCACGCGTACTCCGCCTCGTGGTTGCCCTTGAAGTAGGCGTTGCGCGGACTGCCCGTGCGCATCAGCCCCGGGCACACCGTGGTGACGAGGATGCCGTCCTGGCGCAGCTCCGCGCGCAGGCCGTCCGACAGGCCCACCAGCGCGAACTTGCTGGCCGAATACGGCACCAGGTGGGGGATGCTCACCTTGCCGCCCACGGAGGCGATGTTGACGATGCGCCCCTTCCCGCGCCGCTTCATCTCCGGCAGCACGGCCAGCGTGGTGTACAGCGCCGCCCACAGGTGCGTGTCCATGGCCTCCTCGAAGTCCTCCAGCGTCATGGACTCCAGCGGCCCCACCTGGATGACGCCGGCGTTGTTGATGAGCACGTCCACGGTGCCCCAGCGCTCGTGGATGGTGGAGACCATGGCCTCCACCTGCACGGGGTCTCTCACGTCGCAGGGGATGGCGTAGACGTCGCCGCCGGCGCGCTCCAGCTCCTCGCGGGCCCACGCCAGCGTCTGCTCGTCCCGGCCGCAGATGGCCACCCGGGCCTCTTCCTTCACGAGCTGACGCGCCAGCACCAGCCCCAGGCCGCGCGAGCCGCCGGTGATGAGGACGGTGCAGTCCTTGAACTGGATGCGGGAGCGGAGGATGCGGCGCAGGCCCAGCGCCGCGCCGATGCTGGCCGCGGCCATGGTGCCGAGCGAGAAACGGGACGAGTCAGAATCCTTGCGGCGAGCTGGCATGGTGGGCTCCTGGAGTCAGGGGGCGGGAGAGGGGGCCGCGGCGCTGGCCTGGACGAAGCGCTCCAGCACCTGCCGCGCGTGGTGGGACGCGTTCCGGCCGGAGAAGTGGTGGCGCAGCCGGCCGGAGTCCGCGTCGAACACCAGCCACGCGGGCGTGTCCGTCACGTCATAGGCCCGCGCCATGGAGCCGTCGTCCACGGCGATGGAGTGGTAGAGCCCGTGCTTTCGCGCGAAGGCCTCCACCGCGTTGGTGTCCCGCAGCTCCTTGTCGGAGTGGGTGACGTCCACGCTGATGACCTTCAGCCCGCGCGAACCGTGCTCCGCGAGGGTGCGCTTCACCGCGTCGATGTCCTCGTCAACGCCGCGCTGCCTGACGGTGAAGAAGTGGAGGAGGACGGGAACCTCATCCAGCTCCGAGACATGGACGGGCATGTTGATCCACCCCCCATCCGGGTCCAGCAGGGTGATGGGAATGTCGAGCGTGGGCATAGGGGCTCCAACGAGGCCTGGGTTCGGAGAGGACGCGACTCAAGCTAGGCACGCGTGGCCGCCTCCGGGCGGCGCTGGACGGCAGGCCGCGAAGCAGGCAGACACTCAGGGCATGCGCATCCCCGACTTCAAGCTGGAGCGGTACTTCGCGCGCTGGGAGTTCGCGGCGCCGTACCTGCTGTGTTCCTCGGACATCGAGGGCTGGAGGATGGGCGACTTGCTGGCGCTCGCCGGCCCGGACGAGCGGGCCCGCTGGGAGGGGCTGACGCTGGGCTACACCGAGTCCACCGGCCTGCCCGCGCTGCGCGAGGAGCTTGCCGCGCTGTACCCGGGGCTCTCTGCGGAGCAGGTGCTCACCTTCGCCGGCGCGGAGGAGGCGCTCTTCGTCCTGGTCAACGTGTTGCTGGGCCCCGGGGACCACGCCGTCGTCACCTGGCCGGGCTACCAGTCCCTGCACGAGGTGGCGCGCGCCACCGGCGCGGACGTGACGCTGCTGCGCCTGCGCGAGGAGGACGGCTGGGCGCTGGACCTGGAGGCGCTGCGCCGCGCGCTGACGCCCCAGACGCGGCTGCTGGTGGTGAACTTCCCCCACAACCCCACGGGCGCGTTGTTGGACCGGGCCACCTTCGACGCGCTGTGCGAGCTGTCGCGCGAGCGTGGCATCCACCTGCTGTCCGACGAGGTGTACCGGCTGCTGGAGTACGACGCGCGCGACACGCTGCCGCCCGCTGCCAGCCACACGCCGCACGGCATCAGCCTGGGGGTGATGTCCAAGGCCTTTGGACTGGCGGGGCTGCGCGTGGGGTGGCTGGCCTGCCGTGACGTGGAGCTCTTGCGGCGCTGCGCGGCCTACAAGGACTACACCACCATCTGCAACAGCGCGCCCAGCGAGGTGCTGGCACTCATCGCGCTGCGCGCGAAGGCGCGGGTGCTGGGGCGCAGCCGGGAATTGCTCGCGGCGAACCTCGCCCTGTTGGATGGCTTCTTCGCGCGGCACCCGGACACCTTCCAGTGGGTGCGCCCGCGCGCGGGCAGCGTGGCCTTCCCCAGGCTGCTGCGCGAGACGCCCGTGGCCCGCTTCACCGAGGACTTGCGCGAGCGCGAAGGCGTGCTGCTGCTGCCCGGGGACGTCTACGACTTCCCCGGCAACCACTTCCGCCTGGGCCTGGGCCGCACGAACCTGCCCGACGCGCTGGAACGACTGGAGCGCTACGTGGCTGACACATCGCGTTGACGCGGCCGTCTCGAATGTCACCTACCTGCGGGAATCCACAGGGGTGATGCGTTGCGTCAGTTCTCGCGCGCACTTCTAGATTTCCGTGATCTCGACCTTTTACACACCGCGCCTCTACAGTACGCCCCGCCGCCTGGTCCCCCGCCGGGTTGGCACCCCCTACACAGCGCTGGAGGCGCTCAACATGAAGAATCTCATCGGTACGGTCATTGTCGCCGCGACGATGCTGGCGGGCACGGAGGCCGCCGCGGCCAACTACACGCTGTGGATTCATGGCCGCAACGGCGGCACGACGCAGGCCGGCAACTACAACGACTTCAGCTATTGGGGTTCGGCGAGCGTCGCGGCGGGCGTGAACAAGAAGGCCGTCAACTGGGACGGCCGTGAGCGCATCGGCTCGCAGAACTACCGCATCCGCGACGCGCTGGACTGCTTCTGCACCGGCAGCAACTGGTGCTACGTCGCCGCGCACAGCGCGGGGAACCTCCAGATTGGCTACGCGCTGTCGATGTACGGCGGCTCGGTGCGTCAGGTGAAGAACGCGTCGCCCAACGCCAGCGGCGTGTGTGGCAACGCCAGCGGCGGCGCGACGCAGACGGGCTGGAACATCCGCTGGGTGAACGTCGCCTCGGGCGCGGGTGGCGGCAGCGAGCTGGCCGACATCGGCGAGTGGGCGGTGAACGAGCCGCTGGTGAGTGACTTGCGCACCACCACCGCGCGCTCCATGTACAACCACAACACCACGCGCAACGTGTGGTTCTACATGTTCGCGGCCGCCAAGGGCACGCTGTACTCCTTCGTGCTCCCGGGCCAGGACGATGAGGCGGTGGCGTACCACTCGACGGGCGGCGTGTCGGGCAGCGCGGGCAGCTCGCAGTGCAACCGCGGCGACTGGTTCTGCGGCGCCACCCTGAACCTGGGCACGGCGGCGAGCAGCGACGGGCGCGCGAAGTGGAGCTTCCACACGCTGGAGCTGCGCGACGACGGTGAGGCGTACAACCACTACGCCGGAGGCAACTGGGGTGGCATCATCGCTCCGGTTCGCCAGGACGTGGTCACCTACGCGTACTGAGCCCCTTCCACCGCAAGAAGCGACATGACTCCGACTGGCACCGTCTCCGTTCCCGCGTCCCGTGCGCGCCGCGCCTTGTGGGCCATTCCCCTCATCCCGCTGGTGCTGGGGGGCATGGGGTGGTGGTGGATGGACGCAGGTGCCGGCTCGGAGCCCTCTGGCGAGGACGGCGCGTGGCAGTCGTCCTCGCTGTCCGCGATGCCCGGCCCGGCGCCGCGGAAGTCGGGAGGCGGCATGGGCCCGCCGGCGGGGAGCGTGCCGGGCGTGGCCGTGCAGGACCCGGCTCGCGGGCCGGAGGAAGCGGAGCGGGCCGCGCGGCGCCAGCTGTGGGAGCAGCGGCTGGCGCGCGCGAAGCAGACGCTGGAGTCGTACATGAAGGCGACGCGCTATCCGCCGGAGTCGCGTCCCGCCAGTGAGCACCCGGACCAGATGGAGATGGCTGAGCCGGAGCGCACGCGCCCGCTGAACAAGGACGGCTCCGACATCCAGCTCCGGCTGAAGCAGGACCGCGTCTTCGTCGTCGGCGACGAGGTGGTGCACTTCTTCGTCGGCTGCGAGGACGCGCACCGCGTGCCCAGGCCCTGTCAGGTGGTGTCCGCCTCCGCGCACGAGGCCGAGCACATGCCCGGCGCGGGTGGCATGCCGGCGGTCCCCCTCCTCTTCTCCGACGACGGCGCCGCGGGCGACGCGCTCTCCGGAGACGGCACCTTCACCGGGCGCTTCCAGCCGTCGAAGCAGGGGTTCCCCATCTATTCAGGCACGCTGCGCGTGGACGTGCAGGTGCGCTCGGGGGGCGCGGAGGGCACCGCGTTCTTCGACATCATGTACACGCCGTCGCCTCCGGCGCTCTTCACCGGCCGGGTGCGGGAGGTGCTGGAGCAAGGCTCGCTTCAGCTCTACCTGGGGATTCAGGTCCAGAAGGCCGGACGGTACGTGGTGGCGGGCCGCGTGGATGACGAGAGCGGCATGCCCTTCGCGCACGTGTCCTTCAACGAGGAGCTGACGCGCGGCGAGCAGGAGGTGAAGCTCACCATCGCCGGCAACCTGGTGCTGGACGAAGTGCCCACCTTCCCCCTGAAGCTGCGCGACGTGGAGGGCTTCCTCCTCAAGGAGCGGGGGGACCCGGACCGGGAGCTGATGACGAGCTTGCGCGGGTACGTACACACCACGAATGACTATCCCGCAGCGTCCTTCTCCCCCGCGGAGTGGCAGAGCGAGGAGCGGCGGCGCTATCTGGACGAGCTGCACCGGGACGTCATCGATGCGCAGGCGCACCTCGACGACATCGGCCTGGAAGACGCGCCGCCCAGGCCGTGAGTGGCTCAGTCCCGCGGGTTCTCGGGCGCCGGCGCCTCGGCGGCGTCGGGGTTCGCCTCGGGCCGTAGCTGCGGCTCCAACGCCTCCGCGACCACTTCCACGCCCTGTGCGGCGAAGGTGGCGGCCACCGGCGCGCTGGCCGCCGCGGGGTTTGCGGAGAGGGAGCCCAGGACGCCCGCCACGGCGGCATCGTCCAGGGACGGCTCCTCCGGTGGCAGCAGGTCCAAGTCATTCGGGTCCGCGAGGAACTCATCCGGGCCCGCGGGGCTGATGGCCGGGTCCAGCGCCTGCCGCACGGCGAACTGCTGGCCGTAGGTGGCCGCGTAGGCGCTGCCCAGCGCGAAGCCCGCGGGCGCATCATCCACGCGCGCGTCACCGGCCGCGGCCGTCGTCAGGTCGGCGGGCGCGGCGTCGATGCCCGCGGCCTCGGTCGCGAAGTTCACCGGCGCGCTGGAGCTGGCGGCCGAAGCGTCATCGGCGCCAGCCGTGAAGAGGGCGTCTTCCGCGGCGTGCAGTCTCGGGGCCTCCTCGAAGATGTCCTCGAGTCCCAGCTCCAGCGGCGGCTCCAGGTCGGCCGCGGCGCCGGGGCCATTCAGCATGAACAGCACGTCCTCCGCTTCCATGGGCGTGGGCGCGGTGGAGGTGTCCCGGTTCTGCAGCTCCCACGCGGCGGCTTCCGGCGAGAGCAGGTCACTGCCCATGTCCTGGGTGCTGGCGCCTCGGAAGGAAGGCGGCCGGTGTGCCGCGCCACTCACGGACTCACGGGGCGCGCCGAGCGCGGTGGGGAGCTGCGAGCCCAGCAGCTGCGAATACCGCGGCGGGGCCGCTTCGAAGGAGCTCTCGCCAGCGAACACGCGCAGGTGCTCGGGCGCCTCCGCGTCCAGCGCGTCCACGTCCACACCCGCCAGCCTCGGCGCATGCGCGGCGAGCGACGTGTCCAGGTCATCCACCTCCGCCTGGAACTCGCTCTCATCGGCATAGCCACGCCGCACCGCGGGAATCGGCTGCAGCGGCTCGCGGGGCGTGAGCGGCGACACCGACTCCACGTTCGTGTCGAGCCGGGCGCGGGAGATGGCGCTGGAGATGCTCGCGGTGATGCGGCGGATGGACGACATCAAAGGCTCCCTGCGGCGCACACTCCGGGCCGCATCGGAATTGTCGCCTCATCACCGGAGAAGTTGCCAGGGAACGGGCCCGGGGGCCGGGCGGAGGTGTGGGGTCGCGACCCCACGCTCTGGGGGCTGTTGACGGGTGGAGGGCACTTGCAGCGTCTGCCAGTGGACGGGTGAGGGGTGGTTGTCAGGGCCCCGTGGCACTCCCTTCCCAGGAATCCCCAGAACCGGAGTATCCGTTCCATGCGTCCGTCGGGGGGAAGGACGCTGGCCTCCCACTTGCTGGTGGAAGGCCCGAGGAGGCAGTCATGAGAATGGACAGCGCGGGACAGACCCACATCGGTCGGCGGCAGCACAACGAGGATGCGTTCTGCGTCGCGCCGGAGCTGGGGCTGTTCGTCGTGGCGGATGGGCTGGGCGGACAAGAGGGGGGCGAAGTCGCCAGCCGGTGTGTCGTGGACACCTTCGTGGGCTTTGGCCTGCGCCTGGGACAGGACCGGGATTCGACGTGGCCCGCGGTGCCGGACCCGCGCCGCAGCCGTGAAGAGAACCTGCTGGCGGCGTGCTCGGCGCTGGCGCAGCGCAACCTCCAGGCGCAGCGCGTGGGCCGGCTGCGGGAGATGGCGTCCACCGTGGTGGCGTTGGCGGTGAGCGAGCACGGCGCGGCCGTGGCGCACGTGGGCGACAGCCGCCTGTACCGGCTGCGTGCCGGCAAGCTGGAGCCGCTCACGCGCGACCACTCGCTCATCGAGGAGCTCCGGGACGCGGGCATGGAGCCGCCGAAAGGCTCGGGCAACCTGCGTCACCTCATCACCCGCGCGCTGGGCACGGAGAACGCGGAGCCCACCGTGCAGCGGCTGTGGGCGGAGCCGGGCGACGTGTTCCTGCTGTGTTCGGACGGGCTCTACGAGCCGCTGGGGACGGAGGGCTTGATGAAGCGCCTGATGATGTCCTCTGCGCGCGACGTCTGTGACGCGCTGGTCGCGGACGCCTACGAGGCGGGCGGCAAGGACAACATCACCGCGGTGGTGCTGCGCGTCGCGGAGGCGTGAGGCGCGTCAGAAGCCAACGCCGAAGGAGAGGCTGGCGGAGGGCAGCCACGTGTTCGCGGGCTGGATGAGCTCGGGAGCGTGGGGCAGCCACGCCAGGCTGAAGTTGAAGTCGCCCACCAGCTCGAAGCCCGCGGCCAGCGGGTGGAGGAAGCGCAGCCCGAGTCCCCCCTCGGGCCCCGTCGTGGCCACGCGGCGCCGGTCGGTCCCCTTGAATTGGAACCCTGGGTCGTCGCGGCCCACCTGCGCCTCCGCGAAGCCCCCGGCGAGGAAGGGCTGGAAGGTGCCCCAGCGCTCCACGTCGAAGCGGGCCAGCCGCAGCTTGGCGCGGAAGTGCGCCACCTCCGGCTCGGGGTCGCCGTGCAGGAACCCACTGCCGGTGCCACAGCTCTCCAGGGACAGGAAGGCCACGGGGGACAACTCCAGGCACAGCTCCGGCCGGCCATTACCGTTCGCAGTGGAGCCCCCCACGCGCAGGTTGCCGAAGTTGCGCGCCGCGCGAGGTGGCTCGGCCTTCGCGCGTGCCTCTCCGGCGGCCTCCTCCGCGCGCAGTCCGCCAGGCGTGAGGGCAAGCAGGGCCAGGGCGGCTGGAATGGAGGGCGAGCGCATGCCCTGCACGCAACCGCGCCGCTTCCACGCCCGTCAATGCAACGCCAGGGTGAGTGTCTTTGACCCCGCATGTGTCGACGACAAAGACGTAGGCGCACGACCTCGGTGTAGGTCTCGCTTTGAGTCTCACGAGACAGGCCTCCGGGTCATTCCTGCCACCTGTTGTTCCTCGCTCAACAGCAGGGCGCTATCGCGGTAGGCTGGCCGTCCCCCCACTGGGTCCCCCCGCCCATCCCCTGGCCTTGTAGCGAATGACGCACAGCCTTGCCGCGCGCCTGACCGCAGCGCTCTCTCTTGTCATCCTCTGTCTCTCCACGTTGAGCGTCGCGCTCACGGGCGTGTCGCTGCGGACGTGGTCGCACGAAGCCGTCACGTCCCGTCTGGCGCAAGACGAAGCCGCGTGGAGCCGCGTCCTGTCCCAGGAGGTGAAATCGCTGACGGCCCTGGCCCGGGTCGCCGCGGCGAGCACGTCCTTGCGGACAGTGCTGTCGAGCGGCCCCGGGGTCGGGGAGCATCTCGAGCCCTCGCTGCGCGGGCAGCAGTCGCTCCTGGGCGTGGACCTGCTGCTCGCGGTGGACACCGAGGCGGGCGTGCGCGTGGGCACGCCACCCGGTGCGCTGTCGGGGATGGAGGCTTTGGTGAAGGAGGGCGGCGCGCGCATCCTCCTGGTGGATGCGGTGCCCTATCAGGCCGTGGCGCAGCCCGTGACGACGACCGAGGGCCGCACCGTGGGGTACGTGGTGGTGGGGCGGGCCCTGGGCGAGGTGGAGCTCCAGGCGCTGCGTGACGAGCGCGGCGTGGAGGGCGTGTTGACCGTGAGCGGGGAGCCGGTGGCGCACGCGCTGAGCACGGTGCCTGACGAGGCCTTGCTCGCGGCGCTGGAGGGGAAGGGCCGGCCGGACGAGGTGTCGGTGAAGGGCGTGTCGTTGCAGCTGCGTCGGGTGGAGATGGGGTCGGGCGTGGAGCTGCTGCTCACGCGTGACGGCGGGAAGGAAGCGGAGCGGTTCCGCGCGTCGATGCTGCTCGTGGTGCTGCTGGGCATCATCGTCACGGCGGCGGCGGGCACGGCCATCTTCCTGCTGGTGCGGCGGATGATGGAGCCGCTGCGTGAGCTGACCGTGGCCACCACGCGGGTGGTGTCGGAGGGCGACTTCCGGGGCGCGCTGGAGGTGCGCTCGAAGGATGAGATTGGCCAGCTCGCCGGTTCGTTCTCGGAGTTGATGTCGCAGCTGCGCGAGCTGTTGATGGCGCTGCGCCATTCGGCCGAGCAGCTCGAGACAGCGTCCACCCAACTCACCGAGTCCGCGTCCGTCCAGAACGAGGCGGTGTCGCAGCAGGCGGTGGCGCTGCATGAGACGCAGCTGGCGGCGCAGCAGCTCCAGGAGGCCTCGCGCGCGGCGGCGCGGCGCGTGGATGTCATCCTGAAGGAGGCGGACAAGGCCAGTGGCTTTGGCGAGGCGGGCGAGGCCGCGGTGTCCGGAAGCGTGGGCGGGCTCACGCACATCCGGTCGCACGTGGAGCAGATTGGCCGCACCGTCGCGGAGCTGCACCAGCGCACGCGGCAGGTGGGCGACATCACCCGCACGGTGAAGGACCTGGCGGACCAGTCGAACGTGCTGGCGCTCAATGCCTCCATCGAGGCGGCGCGCAGCGGTGACTCGGGCCGCTCCTTCGCGGTGGTGGCACGGCAGATGCGGTCGCTGGCGGACCAGTCCGCGGGGGCGACCACGCGCGTGCAGTCCATCCTGAGTGATATCGGCCGGGCCATCTCTCAGACGGTGAGCACGAGTGAGGGCGGGGCGCGCGAGGTGGAAGGTGGCCTGGAGCAGGTGCGCGCGGCGGGCGAGAGCCTGCGCTCGCTGGCGGGCATCATCCAGAGCAACGGCAAGACGGTGCGCAGCATCGCCGATGCCGTGAGCCAGCAGGACGCGGGCATCGCGGAGCTGTTCGCCGCGCTCAGCTCGATGGCCGACCTGGCGGACCAGATTGTCGACCGGATGGCCGCGAGCGAGCAGTCCGCCATCCAGCTCTCCGCGGCGTCCGCCGAGCTGAGCGCCATCGTCGGCCGGTACCAGCTCTAGCGCGTTTATCGGCCGGTGGCCCGCGCCTGGGCCGCCGCGCCCGTGGGCTTCGTCTGGCCCGAGCGCGCGTTGCCGCCGCCCGCGCTCACCCAGCCGCTGGAGGCAGGCTCATCGGGCGCCGTCAGGTCGAAGGCGCGGATGCTCATCCGCTGCGTCCAGTCATTGCTCGCATCCCAGTTCGTCCAGGCCCCCAGCACCACGCGTCCCCGGTGCAGCGCGGGCGGGGTGATGTACGGCGCCTTTCCCAGCAGCGCGCAGGCGGACAGCTCGTTCCCATCCGGGTCCAGCTCCCGCAGGAACGAACCGAACGCGGCGTCATCACCGGCGCAGGCGTGCTCGCCGCACGTCTCGTCCACCGGCCGGTCCACCAGCAGCAGCGAGCCACGCTGGGTGAGGAGCGGTGACATCGGCCAGGTGCCCACGGCCCGGTGCCAGCGCACCGCTCCGCTCGAAGGGTCCAGCCCATAGAGGAACGTGCCACCCGGATGCGTGGTGGTGGGGCAGCCCTCGCTGGCGCACCGCATGTCTGGCAGGACGAGGAGCCGGTCCGCCTGCATCGCTGTGCGGCCGAACGTCGAGCTGGAGCGGCCCAGCGAGTAATAGAAGGACTCCGCGGAAGCAGTCGCCAGCGTGGCGACGGGCGCTCCCGTGGCCGCGTCCGCCAGCTCCGCGCGGCCCAGCATCAACGTCCCGCCGTCCACGGCCGAGGGCTCGAGCACGCCCGCGCGCTCCGTCCGCCAGCGGAGGTGCCCATCCGCCGCGTACGAGAAGAGCTCTGTCCGCTGCTCCAGGACGTCCGAGGCGCCGCCATAGACGTTGCCCTCCGTATCCACCACCAGCGGAGCATGGACGGGCGGCACGGGCGCCCTCCACGCCACCGCGCCCGTGTCCGCGTGCACCGCGACGAGCAGGTCCTCTGCGCCCACGTCTCCAAACGTGTCGTGCACCAGCGCAACGAGATAGGGCGGGCTGAGCACGAGCGATTCGATGCGAAGCGCATGGTGCGCCCGCGGGTCCTCGTCCTTCACGGCCCCCAGCGACACGCTCCAGCGCTCTTGTCCGGTGGCGCTGTCCCGCGCTGAGAGCAGGGCGAGCCGGCCCGTGACGAAGAGCTGTCCCTGTGCCACCGTGTGAACGCCCCAGGCGCCAGGGGGCGGAAGGTCGCGCCGGTAGCGCTCAATCCCCTCAGCCGTGACGGAGACGAGCTGACACGCCAATTGGCTCGGGTCCTTGTCCACCCAATAGCTGCTCTCGCACTCCGTCCAGTAGGTGTGCCCGTCCGAGTCCATGGTCCCCCGGAAGTCCACCGTGAGGTTCCACGCGGCGTCGTAGCTCCACGCGAGTCGCGCCGTGCCCTCCGGTCCGGAGCACGCCGCTGAGGTCGCCGGGGGCGGCACCTGCGGCTCCGGCGTGGGCGCCTGCGGAGCGGGCAGCTCCCCACCGGGGGTGGGCGTTGGCGTCACCTCCGTGGGGGGCTCCACGGTGGGCGCCGCGCCGTCCTCCACGGACGACGAACAGCCCACCCACAGACACGCGCCCAGCACCAAGCTTCGCAGTCCACTCACGCCCGCCTCCCGATTGCCGGCCACCGCGCGGCCTGGCGCCGAGGTGGCCAGCCACAGTGGGGATGGGATTCCCGCTGCGCAACACACCCGGCCACGGGTGGCGGCCGGGCAGGCAGTCAGGCGGAATGGGAGTGAAGTCTCAGCCTGGCTCGCCGCCGTCGATGGCGTACGCCGTGCCGGTGATGCCGCCCGCCGCGTCCGACGCGAGGAACAGGCACAGGGCGGCGACTTCCTCCGGCGTGATGATGCGGCCCATGGCGTTCATGGACGCCAGGGCCTCGCGCGCCTGCTCCGCGCTGCGGCCCGTGGAGGCGCTGATGGCCGAGGTCGCGCCGGCGAACATGTCCGTCTCCACCCAGCCCGGATTCACGATGTTCACCGTGACCTGCTTCTTCGCGTACTCCACCGCGAGCGCGCGTGTCAGGCCCAGCAGCGCATGCTTCGACGCGCAATACGCGGACGTGTACTTCACGCCGCGCACCGCGGCCATGGAGCCGATGTTGATGACGCGTCCACCGCCCGCCTGGGCCATGGCTGGCATCAGCTCGCGGCAGAGGAGGAAGGGCGCCGTCACGTTGACGGCCATGACGCGGGCCAGGTCCTCGGTGCGCGTCTTCGTCAGGGGCGCGGAGACGGTGATTCCCGCGTTGTTCACGAGCACGCGAGGAGGCCCCTCGGCGAGGATGCGCTGGCTCGCGGCGACCAGCGCCGCTTCGTCGGCCACGTCCACCGCGAGCGGCCGGATGCGCTCGCCGCCTTCCTGCCGGAGCGACTCCAGCGCCTCCGTCGAACGCGCCAGGGCCCACACGTCATGGCCCGCCTTCGCGAAAGCGAGCGCCACCGCGCGGCCAATGCCGCGGCTGGCGCCCGTTACCACCACCGTCTTGGAGGTTGTCGTCATGAGGCCAGCCTAGCGCCGGGCCCTCACGCTGGCAGCAAGACGCGCCAAGGCCGCGTGGCGCTGAGCGCCACGGGCCTCATCGCCACCCTCCCCAGGTCCACGAGGGAAGGGGAGGGTGGGAAGACGCGGGTGTCCGGCTCAGCCGTCCTGGGCTTCGTCGCCGCTGGCCTTCGGCTCGGCCGGGGCTTCGGACGCGGTCTCGGCCGGGGCCTCGGACGCGCCTTCGGGCTCGGCAGAGGCCTCGGACGCGCCTTCGGGCTCGTCGGACAGCTCGGGCGCGGTGCCCGCCGCCTCGGCGGCCTGCTGGGCCTTGAGCTCCTCGTCGTTCATGAAGCCGACGGGGTTCTCCTTGCGGTTGAAGAAGCGCACCGACTTCTTCGACAGCGCGAACATCTGCTCCGCCGCCGACGCAGGCACCAGCGAGTGCTCGATTTGCGCGGGCTCGGGGCGCTCCACCACGCCCAGCTCGCCCTCCTCGAGCTGCTTCGCCTGCGCCGGGCTCAGCTCCAGCCGGCGCAGCTTGCCCTTGCGGGTCATGAAGTAGAACGTCGTCTCACCCGCCTCGACGGGCACCTGGGAGCCCAGCACCAGCTCGCGCAGGGCGCGGTCCAGCTCCACCTGCCGCTTGGACTCGGCGCGCTGGTAGGCCTTGGAGCCCGGCATGGGGGGCAGCTTGGGGATGGCCCGCTCCGGCGCCGCCGCGGCCGGCCGCCCGTGCTGGGGACCTCCGCCGTGCCGGGGGGGGCCCCCGAAGCCGCCGCCGGGACGTCCGCCGCCCTCGCGACGGCCGGCGTCACGGCCGCCACTCGGACGGCCTCCACCCTCGCCTCGGGGTGGGCCGCCTTGTGTCCGGTTGTCATCACGGCGGGGAGGCGGACGGTTGCCGCCTGAACGGCCGCCCTCCTGGGGTCCGGGCCGCCGGGCTTCCGCCTGGCTGGGCTTCGTCTCCACCTTCTTGGCCTCTGCCTCGGTGACGAGGCCCGCCTTCAATAGCTTGTCGCGCAGGTTCTGCATGAGTTGGGCGTTCTATCCCTTGCACGGCCGCACGCAAGCCACTGCTTGCCGCTGGTGTATGCCCCACGTAACTTGCCGGCCCTGTCGTACCCTCCCGGAGGAGTCGTGAGCCGTCTGAAGAAGTCCGCCTTCACCCTCGCCGTGGCGCTGGCCGCCGCCGGCTGCTCGGACCCGGTCGACAAGGCGGCCAAGGCACGCATCTTCTCGCCGGAGGACCCGCCCAAGGTGGTGGCGTCCGCGAAGGAGAACCTGCCCCCCGAGGACGTGGCGGACAACCCCCAGGTGGCGCGCCGCATCCTGGGCATGGACGCCGCCGAGGTGACCGAGCGTCTGGGCCCCCACCGCTACCAGGCGACGCTGGGGTACGAGTGGACCTCCGAGGCCTCCATCCCCGTGAAGCTCACCGAGACGCGCACCTTCCACGCCGGTCCGGGCGGGGTCAGCGGGGACTTCCACGGCGTGCTGGAGAACTCCCGGGACCAGGGCCTGGAGGTGATGCGGGTGGCGGGGCAGGTGTTCGCCCGCAACCGGTACGGCCCCTTCCGCCAGCGCCTGCGCGACCGCGGCATGGCCGAGCGCACCCGCGCGGAGCTGACAGGCGCCATCCGCGACTTCGACAGCCTCTTCCAGGGGCGCATCAAGCTGACCCCCGAGGGCACCGTCACCCATGAGGGCCGCACGGCCTGGCGCTACGTGGTGACGCTGGCCCCCGCCGCCCAGGCGGACGCGTCCCGGCCCTTGCCGCCCATGCCGCAGGTCAAGAAGGGCGGCGCGGACGAGACGACGGTCCGCCGGGCCAACTTCTTCGCCCACCGCCTGCCGCGCTCGCTGGACGGCGAGGTGCTGGTGGACTCCGCCACCTCCGTGGTCCTCAAGGCCCGGCTGGACGGGCGCATGGGCGTGCCCGGGGACAAGACGCCCGAGGCGGCCGAGCTGCGCCTGACGCTGGAGGCCGCCCTCTCCGAGGTAGGCAAGGACCCACGGCTCCAGCCGCCCGAGGACTTCCTCCCGGACGCGGACAAGCCCCAGGGCATCGCGGACGCGCTCGACACCTTCGGTATCCAGCGCAAGAAGCCCACGGACTCGGACGAGGCCAGCCCGGCGGCGGCCCCGGAGCCCGAGGACGAAGAGGGCACCTGACGGGGTTCCGGCGTCCTTTCGGGCGCTGTTTCCCGGTGAACGGCTGGCCGGGACTCCGGGGTATCCCGGACGGGGGTGGAGGGGTCGGCGCTACATCCCGGCAGCGGGATGTTGGAAGAAAATTTGCGCTGACCCTTGCGTCCTCTAGAATCCTCGACGGTTGCGGCCCGGACGCGTCCGACATGCTCGGATGTTCAGCGGGGCTTCACAGCAAGGGAGCGGCGATGGAGCGCAAGGTCGGAAGTAGCACGGTGACGGCCAAGGAGGTCAAAGCGGCGCTGGAGAAGACGCGTACGCTGTCGGCCGAAGAGGAGAAGGTTCTGCGCATGCGCCACGGTGCTGGCGCTTCCAGCACCCGCGCACCGCTGCCCCGTGCCGCCGGTGACAACCAGGAGCTGGGCGACGAGCTGCTCCTCATCGAGATGCAGCTGATGAAGGCGATGCGCGCTCGCGCGGGTGCCAAGCCCGTGGCCACCGCCAGCAGCAAGCCCGTCGCCGCCACGCGCGCGCGGGATGCCGCCGCCAACCCCACCAAGGACAAGATTGTCCGGGCGCTCCGCAAGAAGAAGTAGTCGTCTCGCGGGTATCCCCTAGCGGTTGAGGATGGCCACGAGGCGCTCCCCGGCCTCGGGCAACGCCAACGGCGTGCCCGACGTCTCCGTGGCCAGTCCTTCCGCATCGTCAGTGCCCCCACGCGCGTACAGCCCCTTCAACCAGGCGGCTGCCATGGGGTTCCGCCAGTAGTCCTCGTTGAACCGCTCCGTGAGGCGCGCGGTGAGCTGGGTCTCCAGGGCCCAGGACCGCAGGTAGTGCGCCACGTAGAGCTGCGGGTCCACGTCGTGGAGGAAGAAGCCGTGGTGGGGCTCGACGAAGAGCGCGTGGCGCTGCCCGTCGGCGTATTCGTCCGCGCGTTCCGTGGAGGCGCCCCGCTGCGTCAGGGACAGCTCGTAGGTCAGCCTGGCCGCGTGACGCCGCAGCAGCGTGAGGGCCTGGAAGGCGGCCAGCCGCACCGTGTCCCGCGCGGCCAGGGTGGGCAGTCCCAGGTAGCGCTTGAGCCATTCGGGGGACAGGAGCAGCCGCTCGAAGACGGCGGCGTGGGCCTCCGTCACGGACGCGTCGCCCAGCCGGCGCAGTTCCATGGGCAGCGTGTCGGAGACGTGGGCGCGGTGCTGCGCGTGGCCCATCTCATGGAGCAGGCCGGCCAGCCCGTCGATGCCGCCGCGAGGCTGGAGCACCAGGCGGATGTCCTCCGGCACGCGCACCACGGCGACGAAGGGGCGCGGTGACTTGCCGGGCCGGGCCTCGTCGTCGATGCGGATGCGGCCTCCGGCGTTGGGCGTCAGGCCCCACTCGCCCAGCCAGCGCGCCACGGCGGGGAAGGCGTCCTCGCGCCGGAAGAAGCCGTCCATCCACGGGGCCTGGAGCGCGGCCTGCAAGTCATGCCTGCGGGCCTCTCCGCCGGGCAGCGGACGCAGCAGCGGGTCCACCTTCTTGAGGACGTAGGCGAGCACGTCGCGGTAGGCGTCCTCCGTGCGCGCGAGCAGCTTCGCGGCGGACTCGGCCAGCCTTGCGAAGTCGATGCCGGTGACGTCCTGGCGCAGGGCGGCGTAGCTCTTCGCGCCCAGCTGCTCCGCGGTGTGCAGCGCCGCGTCGCGCCGGTCGCCGTAACGGGTGCGGTGCTGCCAGAGGAACTCGCCGGTGGCGCGCTCCAGCAGGGCGCGGCGGGCTCGTGCGGGCTCGTGGGGAATGCGGCCCAGCGCCTCGCCGAAGGCGTAGGTCTGGTCGTCCACCATCAGCCGGGCCTGGGCCTCCAGCGAGGCAATGGCCTCCACGTGACGGGCGGCGAGCGCGTCCTCGACGTGCGAGGCCACCAGCTCGCGCACCAGCCGGATGCGGCGGACGGTGAGGGGCTCGTTCTTCGACTGGGCCTTGGCGAGCGCCTCGTTGGCGGCGGCGAAGGTGTCCGGAGACGACAGCTCGGGGAAGGAGGCGTGGAGCTGGCTGGGGGAGACCTCCAGCGCGAGCCCGGCGCCGTGCCGGTAGTGCAGCGTGGCGAGCTCGGCGAGGAAGTCGTCCAGCCGCGTACGGACGGAGTGCAGGGGACGGTCCATGGGGGCGCGGAAGGTAACAGGAAGCGGGCGGCGCGAAAGGGCGATGCGCGCGTAGAGTGCCGCCGCATGACATCTGCGGTGGACACAGGGCTGGGGGCCGGCGTGCCGGAGCGGGGGGCGCACGGCGCGGGCGCATGCGCTGGGGTTGTCGGCCCGGTGGGCGAGGTGGCGGCGGCCAACTGGCACCGCTTCGGCGATGAGGAA
>NZ_JABXEP010000155.1:0-18541 GCF_013372605.1 Myxococcus sp. AM009 | reverse complement strand
CCCACCGCCCATCAACCCGCCGAGGAGTCCTCCCGCGGCGCCACCCGAGGGCGCGGCGGCGCGCGGCACCAGGCCCTCCACCGCGACGTCCAGCACCGCGGCGGCGCCCGGCGGCACGGGCTCGGACTCCAGCGACAGGCGGTACAGCGTGGGCTCCGGCCGCTCCAGCTTGACGGGCCGGCCGCCCAGCTTCGCGTCCGACAGCGTCAACCGGCGGCCCTGCGCGTTGGGCGTCAGCCGGAGGTACAGCTCGGTGAGGGGGTGCTTCCGGGCCAGCACCTCCACCTGCACCCGGCCCTTCACCCCGCGGGCCTCCGGGTCCACCTCCAGCTGCACGCGGTAGAGCGGCAGCTCCTCCAGCGGCCCCAGCGCCTTCGCGGCCCGCTCACGCTCGGCGGGCTTCAGGTGCTGGAGGCACAGCTGCACCTCGGGTGAGGCCGGGGGGTCAGCGGGCGCATTGCCCCACGCCAGCGTCCCGGAGAGCACACACCACAGCAGGCACCCATGGAGGAAGGTCCGCATGCGGCCATGCTAATTGACCCGGGTCACCCCTGCTCATCTACCCTGGACCTCCCATGCATTCTCGAACGCTCGTCATGGCCGCCGCCCTGGGGCTGATGGCCTGTGCGCGGCAGGTGCCCGCCTCGGCTACGCCCACCTCCACCTCGACCGAGCCCCGCGCCGTTCGGCTCCTGCTGGACACGCCCGCCCGGGAGACCCACACGCTGACCCAGCTGCGCGAAGACGTGGAGGTGGACGCCACCGAGGGTGAGCGCACGCCGCGTGTCGTCGCCACCGGCCAGACGCCCACGCTGAGCCTGGGCGGACACCGGGCCCGTCTTTACGGCGACGCGAAGGGCACGCTCGGCATCTCCGTGGACAACTTCCTGCTGCTGGAGGTGCTGGACGCCCGTGGACAGGTGACCCGGCGCGCCACCGTGGGCTTCACCGAGGCGGTCCACATGGGCCGGGAGCTGGTGGACAGCGTGGGGCGCCGCGCCTTCACCTTCGAAGCGGGCGAGGTGGACATCACCCACCTGCTGCCCGACGCCGCCCCCTTCCAGGTCCGCGCGACCGCGCTGGACACCTGGGGCGTGGGACGGGTGAGCGACGTGTACCTGCTGCTCGCCCCGGGCAGCCGCGCCGATAACGACGACCTGCGCGACCAGTAGAACCCGTGGCGCCGTCCCGCCCACGTCGAGGGCGGGACGCTTCACGACCGCATCAGAAGCGCAGCGCTCCGGCGGGAGCGGGCGCCTGAAGCCCCGCGCCTCCACCGCGCACCGAGCGGATGCCGCCCAGCACCGCGTCACACCCGGCCGGGCCGCACACGTCCGTGGGGCTCAGCGGGTTGGCGCCACCGCCCTGCGTCGCCATCACCGCGCCCACCGTGCCGGCGGCCACCACCGCGCCAATGCCGGCCCACACGTACCAGCGGCCATACCAGGGCTTGGAGCCCTCCACCTCGGGCGTCGCCGGGTCCTCCGCGAACGACAGGCCCGGGGCCGGCTCGTCGTCGGGGTCCAGCCTGGAGGACGGCTCCAACACCGGGCTCTTCGGCACGTCGGCGGTGGCCACGGACGTGTCCAGCAGGGGCCGCAGGTTGCCCGTCACCTCGTAGCTCCGTCCCGCGAACACGGTGATGTTGTGCACGTCCGGCTTGAAGCCCGGGGCCCGGAACTCCACCTCGCGCGAGCCCGGGCGCAGCAGCACGTTGGCCTGCGGCACGGCGCCCACCTTCTGCCCGTCCACCATCACCACCGCGTCCGCCACGTCCGCCGTCAGCGTGGCGAAGCCCATGGTGGCGTCCATGGACACCAGCACCTCCGCCTGCGTGCCCGCCTTCACGTCGATGCGCCGCGTGAAGTCGGCGTAGCCCACCCGGCGCACCACCAGGTGGTGCTCGCCCGGGCGGACCTCCACCGGCACGACGGCCGAGGAGAGGACGCCGAACTCCTTCCCATCCACGAACAGCTTCGCGCCGCGCACGTTGCCCGTCATGCGGACGAGCACCTCCGTCTTCGCGGGCGTCAGCGGCGCCAGCAGCAGGTCGTCCTGGGCCGCGGGCTTCTTCTTCCCCCTCGCGGGCGCCTTCGCGCGCACGGGCCTCTTGGCGGGCTTCTTCTTCACCACCTTGGGCTTGGGCTTGCCCGTCTTGGGCTTCGACGGCGTGGTGAGCGGCGCCAGGAAGTCATCCTGCGCGAGCGCGGCCGAAGGGGCGGCCAGGACAGTCACCAGGGCGAAGACGACGATGCGGTGGAGGCTCATGACGAACCGAAGGTTAGAGAGTCATCCCAAGGGAATCAAACAGAGTCCCAGCGCCCCGCCGATTGGGAGAATATCCGCCCCCATGCACCGCGTCCTGCCCACACTGGCCCTCCACCTCAGCGTCCTCTCCCTCACAGCGTGCACCGCGAAGGCGCCGCCTAGGACGGTGCCCGCGCCCCCCGCGCCCCCCGCGGTGAAGATTCCCGCGGGCTGCGAGCAGAACCAGGGCGGCGAGTACCACCACGCGGGGAACCCCGCCTTCCGGTACTACGGTGACGATGACGGCGGCACGCTCTCCTTCGCCGTCGTCCGCGCCCATGACTCGGAGGTGGTGGACGCCCCGGACGCGGGCTCGCCGTCCATCGTCCTGCGGCGCACCCCCGCGGGCTTCGTGGGCGAAACGCGCGCCACCGGCTTCTCCGGCGCCGGGACGCCCTGCCCCGTCACTTTTCCGACAGAGGTGGTGCGGTGCACGGACGCGGGCCTGACGCTGCGCTCGGCGACCAGCACCTCCATTGACGAGGACTGCCGCACGGCCCCCGCGGGCGCCCCCAGCGTACGGATGGAGCAGGTGCTGCTGCGGGGCCCGCCGGACGCGGGCAGCTCGCCGGACGCGGGCACCTAGAAACGCGAAAGGGGTGAGGCGGCGCGGTGCCAGCCTCACCCCCGTCTTCCCGAAGTGAGGACGCCGCTCAGGCCGCGCGGCGGGGCTGCTCGTCGGGGGTGTCCACCGCGGGGGTGGACTCCACCAGCTTCATCCGGCCGGACAGGCCCTGCAGCAGGCTGGAGCTGCCCACGTACAGGAAGCCCGCCAGGAACAGGACGATGAAGGGCACCGACGTGTAGATGCGCGCGTCGATGGCGAACCACAGCGCGCCGGTGAAGTACGCGGCGAACAGCAGCTCCACCAGCGGCAGCAGCGTCTTGCTGCCCCGGTACGCCTTCTTGATGGTGACGGCCTTCTTGCCCTCGGCGCCCGTCTTCGGCGTGCGCGCGAAGCCGGACTGCTGGTTGAGCAGCGCCTCCGCCACGGCCTTGGCGTTGCTGATGGCCAGGCCGATGCCCAGGCTCATGAGGAAGGGCAGGTACTTCACCCGCTCCCACCCCTTCGCGCCGCGCTCACGCTGCGCCGCCACGTAGAAGAAGCAGACGCTGGCGGTGGCCGTGAGGAAGAAGGGCAGGTCCAGGAAGAGCGTGCCGTACAGGCCGTGCTGGAAGCGCACCACCATGCTGATGGGCATCAGCACCGACAGCAGCACCATCAACAGGTAGGCCATGTTGTTGGTGAGGTGGAAGAAGGCCTCGCGCTTCACGAGCAGCGGCAGGTCGCTCTTGAGGATGGTGGGCAGCAGCTTCTTCGCCGTCTGGATGGAGCCCTTGGCCCAGCGGTGCTGCTGGCTCTTGAAGGCGTTCATGTCCACCGGCACCTCGGCCGGGGAGATGACCTCCGGGAGGAACACGAACTGCCAGCCCTTGAGCTGGGCGCGGTAGCTCAGGTCCAGGTCCTCGGTGAGCGTGTCGTGCTGCCAGCCGCCCGCGTCGGAGATCGTGTCACGGCGCCAGATGCCCGCGGTGCCGTTGAAGTTGAAGAAGCAGCCAGAGCGGTTGCGGGCGGTGTGCTCGATGATGAAGTGCCCGTCCAGGAAGATGCTCTGGGCCTGCGTCAGCAGGGAGAACTCGCGGTTGAGGTGGCCCCAGCGCACCTGCACCATGCCCACCTTGTCGTCCGAGAAGAACGGCACGGTGCGCGTCAGGAAGTCCGGGCTGGGCACGAAGTCCGCGTCGAACACCGCCACGAACTGGCCCTTCGCCAGCTTCAGGCCGTTCTCCAGCGCCCCCGCCTTGAAGCCCTGGCGGTTGGTGCGGTGGATGTAGACGATGTCGTGGCCCTTCAGGCGCTGGCGCTCCACGCACGCACGGGCGATGCCGCACGTCTCGTCCGTCGAATCGTCCAGGACCTGGATTTCGAGCAGGTCGCGCGGGTAGTCGATGCGGCACACCGACTCCACCAGTCGCTCCACCACGTACATCTCATTGAAGATGGGGAGCTGGATGGTGACCTTGGGCAACGACTCCAGCGCGCCCTTCGGCGTCGGCAGCTTGAACTTGTGCCGGTAGTACAGGAACGCCATTCGGTACCTGTGCGAGCCGTAGACTCCAAGCACGCCCAGGAGACTGAAATAAACGCCCAGAAAGATGATCTCGACGGTGGTCATCGGTGACGCTCAACCCCTGCCACAGCCCAGAGGGCCTGCGGTCCTTCCGTGCGGGTCGGCCCGGCTGATTCCGTCTCGCGCGTACCGCCGCGAGATGGGTCGTCCAAGCCCCCACATCGTATGTACCCGAAATGACAAGGTTTTGACCTTCGGGGAGTGATCGGCGCCGGACAATAGGAACGCGTTCAAGGCCGTGTCAAACTATTCCCCGGAATTGAACGTTCCGTTCACGGGCGCCTGACACCCTGCGTCACTCCTATCACACCCAGCTTGTGGCCCTGGCGCCGGGGTTGAAACAACGCCAGGGGTTGACCGACCTGAGGGGTCAGCTCACGGCCAGGAGCGGCGCGGCCAGGTCCGGCGGGGTCTCCACGGCGGGGGCTTCCAGGATTCCGGCCTCATCGCGGGTGGCGAGCGCCAGGATGCGCTCCGTCAGCGCGGCGAAGTCCAGCCCGGCCCTGGCGGCGATCTTCGGCAGCAGGCTGGTAGGGGTGAAGCCCGGCAGCGTGTTCACCTCCAGCACCACGTCGTTCTCCGTGTCCGAGCACAGCAGGTCCACCCGCGCCTGCCCGCGGCAGCCCAGCGCGCGGTAGGCCGCCAGCGCCAGGGCCTCCACGTTGGCCACGCGCGTGGGGGACAGCCGGGGTGGGCAGAAGTACGCGGCCCCGCCCTTGTACTTGGCGTCGAAGTCGAAGCCCTCGCGCGGCGTGGCCACCTCGCAGCTGCCCAGCACCTGGCCGCCGAGGAGGCCCACCGTGACTTCACGGCCCGCCACGTAGCGCTCCACCAGGGCCTCGCCGCCGAACCGGCTGGCCTGCGCCACCGCGGACGCCAGCGCCTCCGGCGCACGCACCACGGCCAGCCCCACCGACGAGCCGCCGCACGCGGGCTTCACCACGCACGGGAAGCCCAGGTCGCCGTGCAGGGCCGGGACGCGCCACGCGTCCTCGCGCGCCACCGTGTAGCCCTGGGGCGTGGCCAGGTTGTGCAGGCGGAAGAGCCGCTTGGCGAAGGGCTTGTTCATGGCCAGCGCCGACGCCAGCACGCCCGAGCCCGTGTACGGCAGCTCCAGCAGCTCCAGCAGGCCCTGCACCCGGCCGTCCTCGCCCATGCGCCCGTGGAGCGCGACGAAGGCCACGTCCAGTTCGGCCGCGCGCAGCGCCCGGTCCAGGCCCGGCCCCGCGAAGATGCGAGTCACCTGATGGCCTCGGGACTCGAGCGCCGCCACCACGGCCTCTCCCGTCTTGAGCGAAATCTCCCGCTCCTCGCCCCACCCGCCCATCAGCACTCCCACGCGCTTGCCCATGTCGATGTTGCCTCCTGGGCGGAGCACAGAGCACGGATGATGCCAGCCACGGGGCGGCCTGGCGGAGCGGGGCCTGGCGTGCGCCGCCCCCGCGAGTGCGCCACACCGCCCGCATGATGGCAGGCGAGCGGGCGTGTCCTACAGGCCACGGCGTGGTCTTCCGGCCACGGGAGCGGTGCACCGGGGATGGACTTCCCCAGCCCCGCCCATTGAGGGCCGTGTCAGCAGGGCTCAGCTCGACGGGTGGTCGGGCACGGGCTGCGTCGGCCCGGTTCCCGAGTCCGCGGGGTTCCCCGCATCCGGATCCTCCGAGCCCGCATCGGCGCCCGCGTCCGAATCACTGGTGCCCGCGTCCGAGTTGAAGCCGCCATCGGCGCCCCCGTCGGACGGCGCGGCGTCGTCGGAGACGCACGCGTTGTCGACGCAGGTGTAGCCCTCCAGGCACTGGTAGAGCTCATCGCAGGGCTGCCCTTCCTCGTCGAAATCGACGAGGAGGCTGCACGCGGACAGCCCGGTACCCAGGGCCATGAAAGCAACGAGGTTTCGCAAGGGACGGCGCATGGCTAGTAGTTCCGGAGATCGTCTTCGTCGAGTGCGGGCCGCTTCTTCTTCTCTTCCTGTCGCCGCCGCTCCTCCTGCCGCCGCCGCTCTTCTTCCTCGCGCTGCGCCGCGGCCTCCTCCTGCTTGCGCCGCTCCTCCAACTCCTGGCGCTGGCGCTCCACCTCTTCACGGCGCTTGCGCAGCTCCTCCTCACGCTTCTGCGCCTCGTCGTCCTGCGCGCGCGTGTCGGACTGCGTCTGCGTGGAGGCGGGCACCGCCTGCGCGGGAGGCGGAGGCATGGGCAACGCCTCCTTCGTCGCGGCGGGCTCCGACGCCGGCGTGGCACGGGGCGCCCGGGGAGGCGACTTGGAGCCGCCGCTGCCGCCCTTGGCGAAGGCCAGGTAGCCGCCCGCGCCCGCCGACGCGAGGCCCAGGAGGATGCCGACGTCGGCCACCAGCGCGTACGACTTGCCCGTGCTCTTGATGTCCTGGGCGCGGCTGCTGTTCTGCGCCGCGCGCTTGAAGTCATCCGACTTCGCGGAGGCCTCCATGCCGAAGTAGACGCCGCCGGCCAGCAGCGCCACGCCGGTGGCCATCAGCACGTAGCCCACGGTGCGGCGCGTGGTGCTGATGCCCCCCGCGAAGTGCGTCACCGGCTTGCCGCCCTGGCGCGGCGCATCCGCCGACACCAGCTGCGCCAGCAGCGCCTGCGAGCCGCCCACCAGCCCCTCCCCGCGCGGCACCGTCCCCAGCGCGTAGGCCTGGTTGTGGCCATCCGACACGTCCAGGCGCAGGCCCGTCACCTCCAGCGGCGCCGCCCCGGCGCCGCCGCGCACCAGCAGCGCCAGCACCTGGGACACGCCCGCGAGCGTCCCCAGTTCACGCAGGGCCGCGTCGCGCTCCGGGCTCTCCGGCTTGCGCGCCGCCTGCTCGGTGAATGTCTGCAGGCCCTTCTGCGCCGCCACGGGGGCCAGCGTCAGGCTGACCTCGCCTTCGCGCTCCCGGCGCTGCGTCAGCGCGTAGCCCGGCGCCACCACCGTCACGTAGTGGTCGGCGGCCGTGAGGTCGGCGACGTCCACCGGCGAGATGCCCCGGAACTGGCCGTCCACGAACACCTGGGCCGGCACCGGCTCGGTGCTCACGCGCAGGCTCGCCTTGGCGCCGGTGAGCACCGCCTTGCGCTCCTTCTCCACGAAGGTCATCTCCTCCGGCGGGAAGAAGTTGGGCGAGAAGCGCGCCTCCGGGTTCAGCGCCAGCGCGGTGCGAATCTCCAGCTGCGCGGCGGTGTTTTCACCGTTGGCCACCTGCGACGCGGCCTTCAGCACCCGCGCGCGGCTCAGCTCGGTGAAGCGCTGGGAGAGGTCGGCGCCCTCGTAGCCGCGCACCGCCTTGTCGAAGTGCTCGAGCGCCTTCTCGGTGTCGAGCTCGTCGTAGGCGCGCTGGCCCGCCTTCATCGCCGCGGCGGCCTCCACCTCACGGGCCTGGCGCTCGCGCTGCCCGTCCGCGTCCAGCGCGTCCGCCAGGCGCACCAGCTTCAGCCGCCCCGAGCGCGTCACCGCCTCTTCCGCCTCGCGCGCCAGCCGGGCCGCGTCGCCACGGGCCGCCGCGTCCAGCGCGATGGCCACCACGGTGACCGTCGCCGCGTCGGCCGGCGCCTCCGCCGTCGCCGCGCTCAAGGCCCGGGGCACCAGCCGCGAGGACACCGGCGTCTGCGCCGCCGCGGGTCCCACGGCCAGCAGTCCCACCAGCCATCCACTCAACGCGGCGTGAACCGCTCGCACATTCGAAGGTCGCATCTCTCGTTCACCTTTGGCTCGTTGCGCATCAAACGGACTGCGCGGTGAAATGCAAGTGAGAAGGAGTCCTCAACGACCCGCTGCCCGGGCCGGCGCGCGCGCGGGAGCGGAGGTCATGCCGTGGAGATAGTCCAGGGCGACCCTCAAGGGATGGTCCTCCAGCTTCGCGGTGACGTCCCAGGGCTTGAGGTTCTCCGGCAGGCCTCGCTGCTGGGGCGCGGCGGGCTCGGTCGCGGCCGTCGGCTCGGCGCGGAAGTGGCGCCGCAGGTCCTTCTCCCGCACCACGTCGCGCGGCACCTTGCCTCCCGGCGCGTCGGGGACGAGGAAGTCCGGGGTGATGCCGCGCTCCTGGATGCTGCGGCCCTTGGGCGTGTAGTAGCGGGCAATCGTCAGCTTCAGCCCGGAGCCGTCCTCCAACTCGATGACCGTCTGGACGCTGCCCTTGCCGAAGGTGGGCGTGCCCAGGATGCTCGCGCGGCCGTGGTCCTGGAGCGCGCCCGCCACGATTTCGGACGCGGAGGCGCTGCCCGCGTTGACCAGCACCACGACGGGGTAATCCTTCTCCGTGTCGCGGTCCTTGCTGCGCTCCACGGTGGCGCTCCGGCCATCCCGCCCCCGCGTGGAGACGATGGGCAGGTTGCCCGGCAGGAACCTGTCACTCACCGCCACCGCCTGGTCCAGCAGCCCGCCCGGGTTGTTGCGCAGGTCCAGCACCAGCCCGCGCAGCTCCTTGCCGCCGTTGAGCGCGCGCAGCCGCTCCAACTCCTTGCGGAGGTCCAGGTCGGTGCGGTCCTGGAAGTTCTTCACCTTCACGTGGGCGATGCCGCCATGCAGCGCGCCCTCCACGGACACGATGCGGATGTGGTCCCGGATGATGGCGATTTCGCGCGGCGCGCTGAAGCCCTCGCGCATGATGGTCAGCAGCACGCGTCCGCCGGCGGGGCCGCGCATCTTCTGCAGCGCGCGCCCCACGTCCATGCCCTCGGTCCGCTCACCGTCGATGCCGACCAGCTCATCGCCGGCCTTGATGCCCGCGCGCGCCGCCGGGGTGTCGTCGATGGGCGCCACCACCACGATGCGCTCGCCCTTGCGCGCGATTTCGATGCCCAGGCCGCCCCACTCGCCCGAGGTGTCGATTTTCATCTCCCGGAACACGTCGGGCGGGAGGAACACCGTGTGCGGATCCAACGTCTCCAGCATGCCCTGGATGGCGCCGTACATGAGCCGCTGGCGGTCCGGCGACTCCACGTAGTTGTTCTCCACGTAGGAGAGCACTCGCGCGAACACCTCCAGCTGCCGGTACGTGGCGGCGTCGCGCTCGGCCTGCTCCGCGCGGCCCGCAATCTCCGCGTCCTTCCTGGGCGGCTCCGAGGCCTGCGCCCACGAAGCACCCAGGAGGAAGAAGGCGGTCAGCGCCGAGCGCCATGGCTGGGAGGAACCCGTCACGTCGGTACGTCCTTTCCCGGGGCGGCCCCGGAAGGCTCGTACCAGTCTACCCGGCCCTCACAGCTCCGCCGAGTCGGCGAAGCGCACCAGGTGCGACACCAGCTCGTCCGGGCGCTCCAACTGCGGCACGTGCCCGAAGCCCTCCACCACGCGCACCTGCGCATGGGCGGGCAGGTGGGCGCGGTACCAGTTCAGCGTCTCCGACGGCAGCAGCCGCTCACTGCCGCCCCACAGGAACAGCAGCGGCATGGCCAGGTTGCGCACCTGCTCCGGCTCCAGGCAGGCGCGCGTGGCCAGCGCCTCCGCGGTCAGCGCCCGCACGGTGGGTGTGTCGTAGAAGTGCCGCAGTTCGTAGGCGAACAGCAGCGCGGGCAGGGGCGGCCGGTGGAACAGGCGCCGCGTGAAGGCCCGCGCCTCCGCGGGGGACTTCACGACGAACGAGTTGAGCAGCGCGGTGTTCTCCGCCTCTGGCAGCTGCGCGCCCGCGGGGGCCACCAGCGCCAGCGCGCGGACCCACTGGGGATGGTCCGCCGCCAGGTTCACTGCCATGGCGCCCCCCAGTGAGTTGCCCACCACGAAGGCCGGCGCCTTCACCACCTCTTCCACGTAGGTGCGCAGCACCTCGAACTGGTTGCGCACACACACCTCTCCGCCGCAGTACTCCACGGAGAAGCCGTGTCCTGGCAGGTCCGGGGCGTACACGCGGGAGAAGCGCTTCGCCATCCCGAAGAGCGTGCGTCCAAAGCCGTTGGCCGAGCCGCCCAGGCCGTGCACCAGCACCACCGGCGGCCCCTTGCCCTGCCCCTCCAACGCGTAGTGGTGCACCGTCTGACTGCCGACCTGCACCGTCGTGGACTCGACACCCCGCGCCACCAGCATGTGCCGCAGCGCCTTTTGCATTCCGCCCATCAGGTCCATGCGCTCGACTGCTCCTCGCAGAAGGATTTCACGACGATAACAACGTCCGCGCGAACTTGCCGCAACGCGTTATGGTCCTGGCGCCAGCCACAGGGCGGGGTCGACCGCCTGCCCGCCCTTGCGCACCTCGAAGTACAGGTAGGCGCCCTTGAGGGAGCCGGTATCCCCGACCTCGCCCACGACGTCTCCAGGGAGCACCCTGCCGCCCAGCGCGGGGGTGATGGTGGACAGGTGGGCCATGAGGGTGTGGTAGCCGTCGCCGTGGTCCAGGATGAGCAGGTTGCCGTAGCCGCGCAGGGCGCCGGCATAGGCGACGGTGCCCTCGGCCACGGCCCGCACCGGCGTGCCCGCGGCGGCGCGGATGTCCAGGCCCTTCTGGACGGTGACGGTGTTGAAGCGCGGGTTGACGACCTTGCCGAAGCCCACCTCCACGAGGCCTGAGACGGGCTGGGGGAGCTTGCCGCGCAGCGCGCCGAAGCCGCTCGTCGCGGGCAGCTCCTTCAGGTCCAGCACCATGCGCGTCAGCTCCGCGTCGGCCTGCTCCAGCTCGCGCACCGCGCGCCGGGCCAGCTCCGCCTCACCCGCGAGCGCGCCCACCACCTCCTCCAGCCCCTCCTGCTGCAGGCGGGCCAGCCGCTCCTGTTCCTGGAGGAAGACCATCCGCGCGGCGAGCGACGCCTGGAGCCGCTCCAGCTCGCGTGTCGCCTGACGCTGCAAGCGCGCCACGCGCTGCACGGTGCGCAGCAGCTCCAGGTCGCCGGACATGCTGGCCTCCAGCGCCCGGGCCCGCCACACCAGGGCGGCGAAGTCCTCGGCCGACAGCAGCACCTCCAGCGGGCGGCGGCGCATCAGGCGGTACAGCGTGCGCAGGCGCGGCGACAGGCGGCGCAGTTGCAGCTTCAGCGCCTCGGCCAGCACGGCCTGCTCGCGCTCGGCCAGCAGCACGCGCCGGCGGAACACCGCCAGGTCCCCTTCCAGCGAGCGCACGCGCCGACGGGAGAAGGCGGCCATCTCCTGCATCAGCTCCACGCCCTCCAGCACGGAGAGCTTCTTCGCCTCCACCAGCGCCAGCGTCGCGCGCTGCGCGCTCAGCCGCTCACGCACCGCGGCCTGTTCGGCCTCCTCCGCCGCCGTCGCCGGAGCCGCCGCCACGGCCGTCGAGGCCCACAGCCCCAGTGCCAGCAGCAGGCGCCAGCTCATACGCGGAGGAAGCGCCCCACGGCGACGAAGCTGCCGCCCAGTCCCAGGCCGCAGCCAGCGCACAGCAACTCCAGCACCAGCCGCGGCTCCACCCACGGCGCCGCGACACCGGGCCCCAACAGGAAGGCGAAGAGCGCGCCCAGGGTCGGCCCCAGCACCCGGCCAAAGGCCCACAGCCCGAAGAGCGCCACCGCCGCGCCCAGCACGCCCTGGAGCAGGCCCTCCAGCAGGAAGGGCGCCTTGACGAAGCGGTCCGTGGCGCCCACCAGCTTCTGGATTTCAATCTCGCCGCGCCGCGAATAGATGGCCAGTTGCAGCGTCGCCGCCACGATGACCACGGTGGCGCCCAGCACCACCGCGAAGGCCACCAGCGAGCCGAAGCGCAGCGCCCGGGCGATGGCGGACAGCCGCTGCACCGCCGCCTCGCCATAGTCCACGCCCGCCACGCCGGGCGCCGCTCGCAGCGTCTTCGCCAGCGCCAGGAGCGCGTCAGGGTTGCGCCGCTCCGGCGGCACGCGCAGCTCCAGCGACACCGGCAGCGGGTTCTCCGGCAGCTCCGCCAGCGCCTCGCCCAAATCCCCCAGCTCCGAGCGCAGCCGCGACAGCGCGGCGTCCGGCGACACCAGCGTCACCTCACCGCCGCTGAGCGCCAGCACGAGGGAGCGCACCCCGTGGACCTCGTCCGCGTCCAGTTCGGGCGCCAGGTACACCGTCACCTCCACCTCGCCGCCGAGCGACGCCAGGAGGTTGTCCAGCACCCGCGCCGCGCCCCGGGCCATGCCCGCGGAGAACAGGGCGATGGCGATGGTCGTCACCGCGATGAAGTGCACGAAGGGCGAGTGCTTCAGCCCCACCGCCGCCGAGCGGCAGAAGTACGTGACCTTCGACAGCGCGCTCATACCACCATCCGGCGCGCCGCCTTGACGCCGTCCTCGTCGGACACAATCTGCCCGCGCTCCAGGCGCACGGTGCGCTTCTGGTAGCGCGACAGCAGCGTCGCGTCGTGCGTGGCCACCATCACCGTGGTGCCGCGCACGTTGACCTGCGTGAGCAGGTCCATGATTTCGACGGTGAGCGCCGGGTCCAGGTTGCCGGTGGGCTCGTCCGCCAGGAGGATGGTGGGGTCATTGACGAGCGCTCGCGCGATGACCACGCGCTGCTGCTCTCCACCCGACAGGCGCAGGGGGTACGAGCCCGCCTTGTGCTCCAGCCCCACCAGCTTGAGCATGCGCCGCACCTTCTCGCGCGCCTCCGCGCGGGGCACGCCCAGCACGTCCAGCGTGAAGGACACGTTGTCCTCCACCGTCCGGTGTGGCAGCAGCTTGAAGTCCTGGAACACCACCCCGATGTTGCGCCGCAGGTACGGCACCGCGGACTCACGGATGCGGGCGATGTTGCGGCCACCCACGAGAATCTGCCCCTTGGTGGCCTTCTCCGCGCAGAAGACGAGCTTCAGCAGCGTCGTCTTCCCCGCGCCCGAAGGGCCCGTGAGGAACACGAACTCGCCCTTCTCCACGTTGAGGTTGATGTCCGACAACACCGGTGGGTCGCCGGGATACGCCTTGTATACGTGGAAGAACTGAATCATGGCGGCGGGCGGGAGGCCGCCAGCCTAGCACGCCCGGGCTACTGCTCGCCCTCGCCCGCCAGGTAGCTGAGGATGACCTCGTCCAGGCTCTTCTCCGAGATGAGGTCCTCGCCGAAGAGCGTCTCCACGCCAATCTCGTTGATCTTCGGCTTCTCCTTGAGGGCGCGCGCCGCGGCGACCTCCGGAGGAACCACGATGGGCGCGGGAACCGCCACGGGAGGCGGAGGCGGAGGCGGCCGCTGCGCCATGGACTGGCCGGGCTGCATCTTCACCTGCGCGGGGTCCATGTCCGCCGCGAGCTGACCGGGCTGGTAGCTGCGGGCGATGGACTCGTAGCTGTCGTACACCCCGTTGATGAGGTTGCGCAGCATCTCCTTGTGCTGCTCCTCCATCAACTCACGCACGACCTCCGCGAGGTTCTCCGCGTTGAGGATGTCCGCGTAGGACGTCTTCTTCGACGCGAGGATGTTCCCGCCCACGAACAGGTGGGTGATGATGTGGGGGTTGTTGACGCCCGAGTCCTCGGTCTGGACGTGGTAGACCTTCCCCTTGTGCTTGATGTTGTGATTGAAGCCGGTGACGGCTTTTTCGAAGGTTTTCGTCATCGCCGAGGTCGCGGACCGTACCAGCCGCATCCGCACGACACAAGGTAAGCGTGACCTGCTCGCGTCCTTCCTGCACGCCTGGCTCCCTGGCCCACCAACCGTGCAGGCCACGGCGATTGCCCGGCAGTTCCGTTGAAAAGCTGAAAGCGGCTGGGATACGTACAGGCTGACGGACGGGGTTCCCCATGCCCCCATCAACGGCCAGGACGCCCGGATGAAGACCCAAGCGATTGAAAAGAAGGTGCGTCAGCAAGACGCCCAGGTGCTGGCGCAGGGGTACTCGCCCGCCATCCGCGCGATGGAGATCGCGGCCATCGTCTCCTTCATCTCCCTGGAGGTGGCGCTGGTGTACCGGCTGTGGGGCAACCCCTATGCGGGCACGTGGCTGCTGCTCAGCGCGGTGCTGCTGGGCTACCTCGCCGCGGACTTCGTCTCCGGCTTCGTCCACTGGATGGGCGACACGTGGGGCTCCACGGAGATGCCGCTTTTGGGCAAGGCGCTCATCCGCCCCTTCCGCGAGCACCACGTGGACGAGAAGGCCATCACCCGCCACGACTTCGTGGAGACCAACGGCAACAACTGCCTCATCTCCCTGCCAGTGGCCATCATGGCCCTGTGCCTGCCCATGAGCGGACCGGGCTGGGTGTTCTGCGCGTCCTTCCTCGGCGCGATGATTTTCTGGGTGATGGCGACCAATCAGTTCCACAAGTGGTCGCACCTGGACTCGCCGCCCGCGCTCGTGGGCTTCCTCCAGCGCGTGCACCTCATCCTGCCCCCTGACCACCACCGCATCCACCACACCAAGCCGTACAACAAGTACTACTGCATCACCGTGGGCTGGATGAACAAGCCGCTGACGATGGTCCACTTCTTCCCCGCCGCCGAGCGCCTCATCACCTGGGCCACGGGCCTGCTGCCGCGCCAGGACGACATCGGCGCCGAGGCGGCGCGCGCGCTGGTGGTCGCCGAGAATGGCAACGAGGCCCCGGTGGTCCAGGCGGCCAAGGAGCTGCTCACCCAGGCCACCGCGCAGGAGAAGCCCGCCTCCACGCGGCCGTAGTCCCCTATCAGAAGGACAGGTCCACCTGCTCCGCGGCGGTGATGGGCCGGCCCAGGAAACGGGCGCCCACCTCCATGAAGCGCTCCGGCACGTCGGTGACGTAGTACGCGTGCTCGGGCGTGCCTCGCGACGCCGGCGCCAGTCCGCCGCGCTCCGACAGCAGCGCGGCCACGGCGTCCGCGGTGGCCTCCGCCGAGTCCACCAGCGCCACCTGGGGCCCCACCACCTCCGCGATGACGCCCTTGAGCAGCGGGTAGTGCGTGCAGCCCAGCACCAGGGTGTCCACGCCGTCGCGGGTGAACTCGGCCAGGTAGTCGCGCGCCACCAGCAGGGGCACGTCGCCCGTGGTCCACCCCTCCTCCGCCAGCGGCACGAAGAGCGGACAGGCGCGGGCCTTCGCCCGCACCCGCGGGTCCGCGGACTCGAGCGCGCGCTGGTAGGCGCCCGAGCGGATGGTGCCGGGTGTGCCGATGATACCCACCCCGCCGCCCTGCGTGCGCGCCAGCGCCGCCCGCGCGCCGGGGAGGATGACGCCCACCACCGGCACCGGCAGCGCCGCCTCCAGCGCGGGCAGCGCCACCGCCGAGGCGGTGTTGCACGCCACCACCAGCAGCTTGATGCCGCGCTCCAGGAGGAACTCCGCGTTCTTGAGCGAGTAGCGCGTCACCACCTCGCCGGACTTGGTGCCGTAGGGCACCCGCGCGGTGTCCCCCAGGTACACCGTGCTCTCATGGGGGAGCCGGGACATGAGGGCCTTGAGGACGGTGAGCCCTCCGACGCCCGAATCGAAGACACCAATGGGACTGTGGCTGCCTTGCCGCATGGAGCGTGTCCCTATCACGTTTGATGCCAGCGCCCGCTGAACGCACGAAGGGCCGGGATGCAGCATCCCGGCCCTCCGCTCACTTCCCCGCCGTCCCGCCGCGCTCAGTCCTCGATGAGGTACACCGGCAGCGCGGAGTTCGGGCCCGGGAACTCGTGGGCGACCACGTCGATGACGGGCGAGTTCTCCGGCGAGAAGTACTCGCGACCGTCGAGCGCGCTGGCGTACATCTCCACCACGTACCGGCCGGGCCGCAGGAACTGGTACACCACCACCGAGGCTTCGTTCGGGCCGTCGACGCAGTCGTGCCAGTCGCCGACGTCGCCGTACACCAGCTCGCCCGTGTAGAGGTCGCGGAAGTTGATGCCCACCCGCTGCAGGCCCGCCGCGTAGCAGGTCAGCTGATATCCGTGCCGCGAGCGCAGCTCCCACCGCACGGAGGCCCCGCCAATGGCCCACAGCGAGGCCGTGTGGGAGGTCGGCTGCCCCGCCTGGGTGAGGATGTCGCCCCCGAAGTAGTACCAGGGCAGCCCGTTCCTATCGATGGCGACGAACTCCAGGCCGTGGTAGCCCGGGTCCAGGTACGGCGTGCGGATCTGGTTGGCGGCGTGCCCCTCCCAGCACTCGAAGCGCTCCCAGTCACCGCCATCCACGCTCGCCTCGACGTGGGTAATCCCCGCCTGGTTGCAGTTGGGGCTGGGGCTGTAGCTGTTCGCCGGGAAGAGCCAGCTCAGGTAGGCGAAGGACGGCGGCAGGCCCACCGGGGTCAGGTCCACGTTCACCGTCACGTTGCCGTCCACGGTGAAGGTTCCCTGCGTCTCATACAGCAGCTCGTTGGTGTAGCCGACGCCCTCCAGGCGGAACGAGTAGGTCCCCGGCGCGAAGCGGTGGAGGACGATGCCGTCGAAGCCGTTCGCCTGGCAGTCATAGCGGCCGTCGTTGGCCAGCAGCTCGCCGGGGATGATGACGTTGACGCCCCGGACCGCGCGGTCATCGTCGCAGCGCAGCCCGCCGAAGCTCCAACGGAAGGTCACATCCCCCTCGTACCGGGGCACATCGCAGCACGGCTCATCATGGACGACACAGCCTGGGAGGATCGCAAACAAGCAGAGGAATGCGATCAGCAACCGGGAGTTCATGGGGCACCTGTCGGTGGGGTGGTGAGGTGTTCGGCCCGTTTCAGCTTCGTCCGACGGGCGGTCGCGGGAATTATTCACCGCCATGGGCAATCCAGCTCAAGTAACCAACCGTTTCCCCATTGTTTGACCCTGTCTTATCGGAGTGTTACGCGCTGCTCCCCATGACGCCCCACCTGCCCCTGGCGCTTGGCGCCATGAACTACGTGGAGATCATCCGCGACGCCTCCCTCATCGAGCTGGCGGTCCTCCTGCTCCTGATGGGCGTATCCGTGGCCTCCTGGGCCCTCATCGCCATGAAGGCGTCCCAGCTCGCCAAGGCTCGCGCACAGTCTCTCACCTTCCTCGACACCTTCTGGAAGGCCTCGCGCCTGGAGGCCATCTACCAGACGGCCCAGAAGCTGGACGGCTCGCCGCTCTCGAAGGTCTTCTGCGCTGGCTATGAGGAGCTGACCAAGCTGGCGCAAGCCAAGGAGGGCGGCACCGAAGGCGCGCTGGCCGAGCGGCTGGGCGGCATCGAGAACGTGGAGCGCGCGCTCCACCGGGCCTCCACGGCGCAAATCACCGAGCTGGAGAACCGGGTGTCCTTCCTGGGCACCGTGGGCGCCGCTTCGCCCTTCGTGGGCCTGTTCGGCACCGTCATCGGCATCCTGAGCGCGTTCAACCAGATTGCCGAGCAAGGCAACGCGACGCTGGCCACCGTGGCCGCGCCGGTGGGCAACGCGCTCTTCGCCACCGCCGCGGGCCTGTTCGCGGCGATTCCAGCGGTGGTCGCCTACAACTCGTTCGTCAGCCGCATCAAGGTGTTCGACACGGAGATGTCGAACTTCTCCGCGGACTTCCTCAACATCATCAAGCGTCACTTCTTCCGGTAGCCGGGGGCCACCATGGGAATGGGCGGAGGCAACCGCGGCGGTGGCCGCACCACGATGAGCGAAATCAACGTCACGCCCATGGTAGACGTGATGCTGGTGCTGCTCATCATCTTCATGGTGACGGCGCCCCTCATCCAGCAGGGCGTGAAGGTGAACCTGCCGGAGACCAAGGCCGCGCCAGTGGAGGCCACGGAGAAGAAGCTGGTCCTCTCCATCGACGCGGGGCGCAAGGTCTACATCGGTGACGCGGAGGTGGCGCTGGAGGAGCTGGAGCAGAAGCTCGCCGCCAACGCCAAGGCGCAGGCCGACAAGGAAGTCTATCTCCACGCGGACCGGGACGTGCCTTACGGGGTGGTGGTGGAGGTCATGGCCGCGGCGCAGCGCGCGGGCATCGGCAACGTGGGCATGATTACGGACCCTTCGACCAGGGGTCGGACGTCCAACAGCGGCAAAGGCAAGAAGGAAGCGAAGCGCTAGCCCATGACGCCCTCCGCGGTCAGCCACAGCCTGCTCGTCACGCGCTCCACGCGGCTGTCGCGCTTCGTGGGGGTGTCCGTCGTGGGCCACATCCTGGTGCTGGTGGCGGCGGTCGCGTACGCGCGCTACACCGCCGCGCCCAAGGTGGACCTGGACACCAAGCCCATCCGCGCCACGCTGGTGCGCCTGGGCAAGCCGCGCGACTCCAAGCTGCTGCCGCGCAAGGAGCAGCTCCCTCCGCCGCCCAAGAAGGTGGACGCGCCCAAGCCCGCTCCCGAGGCCCCCCC